>NZ_JAVLAZ010000039.1:0-4020 GCF_031581315.1 Thiohalophilus sp. | reverse complement strand
CCTAGCCCCTAGCCCGAAGGGCTATCGAGCCACTGCATGCCGGGACTGTCATGCCAGTAGCCGTTTGCGGGCGAACCACAGGTCAGCGTGTTAATCCGGCTCCCGGCTTCGCGGGGATCGAGTTTGTTCTGCAACACCTGATGAAATAGCGCGACGATCTCGGCCATGTGTTGCGACTGGGGCGAGAGTCGCAGGACATCGGTTTGCAGTTCTCTCAGGGCGGGAATGGCACTCACCAGGTTGCAGGTGGTGGCGGACTGGGTCTGTATGCCATTAATTACCAGAAACGCATCCCGGTCCCGGGTTTTCATGTCCAGACCGTCGGGATAGTCACCGCAACGCAGCTGGCAATGATCCTTGGGCAGGTTGCAGGCGCGGGCGGTAAAACAGCGCGCCGAAAACGCCAGCGGCAGACGCCCGAAGACAAACACTTCGGTTTGCATTGACAGTGGTTTGTTGAGTTGCATCTGTCTCAAGGTCTGCTGTGACAACTCGACCGGCATCACCCAGCGAGTGGCTCCCAGGCCGTGGTGCAGGGAGAGGGAGGCCGGGTTATAGATGTTGAGGTGCGGACCGGCGATATACGCCTGGCCCTTGAGCTGCTGCACGGCGGCCATGTCGTTGGCTTCGATGGAAAATTCGCCATTGTGCGCGATGCGTCGCAGGCCGGCCAGTTCCGACTCGGCCTCGATCAGGGCGAGGGTGGAGAGCACCACCTCCTTGCCGGCCTCGCGCAGCTGGCGGGCAATACGCAGCCAGTCATCCAGGCGCAGTTCGCGTCGCTTGGCGCACACGGTTTCACCCAGGTAAACGATATCTACCGGCCAGTCGGCTACCTGGCGATAGAACGCTTCGACCTGCTCGCGGGGCCAGAAGTAGAGCAGCGGGCCCAGTGCGAGTTTCATTGCCATTGTCGATCCAGTGCGCCGAGTGTGTGTGTGCTGCCCTCGGCCAGTTTGTCCAGCTGCTGCACCCAGGCGTCGCGAACCCGGTAGGACTCGGGATCCTGTTGCGCGGCATCCAGTGCCTGGCGCAGGACGCTGACCACCTGGCCGACATAGGCCGGGCTGCGCTGGCGACCCTCAATCTTGATGGCGCTGACGCCGCTGCGAACCAGTTGCGGCAAAATGTCGAGGACCGACAGACTGGTCGGTTCCTCGATGGCGTAACCCGGTTCGTCATCGATTACGAAACGGCCCTTGCACAGTACCGGATAACCGGCGCTTTCGCCGGATTGATAACGATCGATCAGTACACCGTTGAGTCGCACCTCGCGACCCTGTGGCGTTTCATGCCACTGCACGGACTTCGCCGGCGAGCAGGCGCCACAGGTGTTGGGCGACTCGCCGGTGACGTAAGAGGAGAGATAACAACGCCCCTCGGCCATGACACACAATGATCCGAAGGCAAAGGTCTCAATCTCCACATCGGTTTTCTCGATGATACGTTTGACCTGGCTGAATGACAGTACGCGGGGTAGCACGACACGCTGGATGGCGAACTGATCCCGGTAGAAGGCAATGGCTTCATGGGTCGTAGCCGAACCCTGAACCGACAGGTGCAGGCGCAGATCAGGATATTGTTCATGGGCATACTGCAGCAGACCGGTATCCGCCAGGATCAGGGCATCAACACCCAGTTCCGCGGCCCGGTCAACGGCCCGGGTCCAGCTGGACCAGCTCGCGGGCTGCGGATAGGTATTGAGTGCCAGCATGATCTTGCAACCGTGTCGGTGCGCATAGGCGACGGCATCGCCCGCAGTCGTGTTATCGAAGTTCAGGCCGGGGAAATTGCGCGCGTTGGTGGCATCACGAAAACCGAAATAGACCGCATCGGCGCCACTGTCGACCGCCTTGCGCAATGCCGGAAAGCTGCCGGCCGGCGCAACCAGTTCGATCCGTTTCGTCATTGCAGGGCCACCTGTGCAGCGTGCTGTCCCTGACGGGTACCGCGGTGCGCCAGTTCCTGTTCGATCCCGTTGAGGACCTTCCATTTCCAGTTACACCAATCGGGTGCCAGCAGAATGTGGCTGGCCGCGGTACCGGTCAGCCGGTGATAGACAACGTCGGCCGGGGTCATTTCCACCAGGTCGGCCACCGTCTCGATATAGGTACGCATTGACCAGGGCCGGTACTCGTCACGTCGCCATTGATTGGCCAGCATTGTGCCCTTGACCACGTGCAGGGGATGCAGTTTGAGGCCGTCGACACCTTCATCCAGTACCCGGGTGAGGCTGATGTGGGTATGTTGCGGCGACTCCCCCGGCAGGCCAAGAATCAAATGGGTGCAGACCGGTAGTCCGCGCTGGCGGGCGGCGCGCACGGCCGTCTGGTATTCGCCGAAGCCATGGCCGCGATTGACCCGTTGCAGGGAGTGTTCGAACGCCGACTGCAGACCCAGTTCCAGCCAGATCTCGTAGCCCTGATCATGATAGTCCTGTAATAAATCCAGTACCTTGTCGGGCGCGCAGTCCGGACGGGTGCCGATGGCCAGGCCGATGACATCGGGTTGCGACAAGGCCGTATCGTAACGCTGTTTCAGCACGGCCACGTCATCGTAGGTGTTGGTATAGGCCTGAAAGTAGGCAAGAAACTTTTTTGCGCCGGTGCGCCGGGCCAGCACCCGACGCCCGCTTTCCAGTTGCGTGCAAACCGGATCGGGTTGACGACTATTGGGACTGAAGGAGACATTATTGCAAAAAGTGCAGCCACCGCGACCCAGTGTGCCATCACGATTGGGACAGGTAAAACCGGCATCGATGGCCAGCTTGTGGACCCGCTCGTGATAACGGGTCAGCATCATCTGGCCGAACGTATTGACGTAATCACTGAGGGTCATGCCGGGCTCGAACGACGGTTGTTGTATCAGGACAATGCAGGCTACTCGAGAAGCCGTGGGACTCAATTGATCCAGGTCAACGAAAGAAACATCGGCAGCCGGCTAAACTCGATAACCTGACCCGGCAGAGGAGAGCGGAAGCACGATGCAGACTACAAAACAGGTGATGGAACAGCCGCCGCAGACAGTGGCCTATCGCTTGCACGGTAATTGTTATCTGAATATTACCTGGCACTGTACCCTGCGTTGCCGGTTCTGCCCCAAGTTCAATGGCAGCTGGGATGTGCAGGGCTATAATCTCTGGCTGCAGAATGAGCCTGACGTGGAGCAGATACTGGCGGCTATCGGGGATCCCGCGGATTATAATGAAATCGTCTTTTGCGGTTATGGCGAGCCGACCCTGCGCCTGGACCTCCTGCTGGAAGTTGCCGGGGTACTCAAGCAGCAAGGGGCGAAGATACGTGTCAATACAGACGGGCTGGCCAACCTGGTCCATGGCTGTGATGTGACCCCGCGAATGGCGCAGGTGGTGGATGCGGTTTCCATTTCCCTCAACGCGCATGACGAACAACTCTACGATTTCCATTGTCGCCCCAAACGCCATGGTGCCTTCCAGGCCCTGCAGAACTTCGCACGCCGGGCCAGCCAGCAAGGGATTGAGGTGACCCTCACGGCCATCGACGGACTCGAAGAAGTCAATATTCCGGAATGTCAGAAAATTGCCAGCGAGCTGGGCGTGCAGTTTCGTGCCCGGCACCTGGATCAGGTTGGTTGAACACCGACGAGTTTATTTTCCTGCTTTAGCGATTCGGTTATTCTCTTTACTAACACTTTCATGGAGGAGAATAACAGGATGTTTTCACAACGATTCTATGCCCGTGCGGGCGTCTGTTTGTTTGCCGGGCTCATTGTTATACCGGCCCAGGCGCAATTGTTCGGTGAGCGGGCCAGCTGGACGAGCCGCGATCGGCAGGCCGAGGCGTATCTGAGTGCCGGCGTGGCACAGGGCAAGGCCAACGAGCTGGTCTACGGGCAACCGTCCAGCTGGCCGACAGATTACAAGTTGAGTCAACTCATCTGGGAAACCCGCCAGTTGCCGATGCTGAATGCCGGGGTCAGCGCCCGTTCCGGCCAGGTGACGCTCAACCTGCAGGGGCGCATCGGCATCACCGCCGGTGACGC
>NZ_JAVLAZ010000038.1:9114-25013 GCF_031581315.1 Thiohalophilus sp. | reverse complement strand
CCACACAAAACCACGACGCGGGTGAGCGTCCAACAGGGGAATTCAATATGCAAGTCATATCCTGCCGCCATGCAGTCAGTGCGGCTATTGCCTTATTTATCGCCAATCCACTGGTGCAGGCGGCCGAAACCGCCGACACCATCCAGGTAACGGCAACACGCACCGCCCAGACCGCTGATGCCAGCCAGCAATCGGTCACGGTGATAACCCGGGAAGAGATCGAGGACAGCCCGGCTCAGTCGATCGACGAAGTGTTGCGCAACGTTCCTGGCATCGACATCAGCCGCAATGGCGGCCCCGGCAAATCGACCTCGGTCTTTATGCGTGGTACCGGCTCGGATCATCTCCTCGTACTGGTTGATGGTGTGCGGGCCGCTTCCGCCACATTGGGCAGTTTTGCCTGGTCCAACTTCTCGCTGGACAATATCGAGCGCATTGAAGTGGTACGCGGTCCTCGTGCAGCACTGTATGGTTCCGACGCCATTGGCGGTGTCATCCAGATTTTTACCCGGCAAGAAGACAGAACCTCTCTGAAAGTCACCGGTGGCAGCCACAATACCCGCGAGGCGAGCGTCACTACCGCCTGGGGTGATGAATGGCGGTATCACCTGGAAGCCGGGCGCAGCATCACAGATGGTATACCCACCCGAACCAGCGAGACAGAAGACCACGGTTATACCAACAGCCATGCCAGTTTTGCGATGGAGGGGAACCTCTCGGCAGCCAATCAACTGAACTTTCGCCTCCAGCATAACGACGGATTCAACGACCGGGTCGCCAGTACCGGTGATGGTCGCTATACCAATCAGGTCGCCAGCGCCAAACTGGTACATACTGCCAGTGCCAACTGGACCCAGCAGTACCAGCTCGGTTACACCCTGGATCGCAGCGAGTCATTCAGTCCTACAATACCTTCGGAGATCGAAACCCGCCGTTACAGCGGCAGCTGGCAGAACGATGTTGACTGGAGGGCCGGCCTGAGTAGCGTCGGGATCGATCTCTGGCAGGACAACGCCACCAAGGACAATAGCGGTCTGATCGATGCGCAGATTGACAACAGCGCCCTCTTTCTCCAGCACCAGGCCGCACCAACGGCCTATGGTACTGTTACCGCCAGTGCCCGGGTCGATGACCACAGCAAGTTCGGCACGCACGAGACCTGGGACCTGGGCTGGAGTAAACAAGTTAATAACCTGCGTTACCTGGCGTCTTATGGCACCGCCTTCAAGGCGCCCACGGTTAACGATCTCTACTGGCCCAACAGCACCTCAACCTACACCTTCAATGGAACTACAACTACCTATATCACCGAAGGTAATCCCGATCTGGAGCCGGAAGAGAGTGAAACCCTGGAACTCGGATTCCGACACAAAGTAAGCAAAGACAGCCATTACGAGGTCAATGTCTACGAGACCAAACTCGACAATCTGATCGAGTGGGAGAGTACCCAAACAGGCCCGAATACTGAGACCTTTACCCCAACCAATATTGATCGCGCAACCATTCGCGGGCTGGAGCTCATCGGTGCCAGCCGATTGTCTCAACACTGGTCACTGACCGGCTCGTTTACCCTGCTGTCGGTCAAGAATGATGATACCGGCGTGCAGCTGGACAATCGTCCACGCGAAAAAATGAAGCTCAGCGCTCTGTGGAACAAAGCGGATAAACGGTTAAAAATAGAACTGCTCGGCGCTACCACGCGCAAGGACCGCGGCGGTGAGGTCGAGCTGGATGGTTACCATATATTCAACCTGAATTATCAGTGGGACTATAGCGAACAGGCCACCGGTCGGATTCGGGTCGAAAATCTATTCGACAAGGAATATATACTGGCCACAACGAGCAGCGGCGATTACAGCACGATTGGTCGCAGCATGTTTATCGACTTTATCTATTATTTCGATAAGTAAACCAGGATGCCCATGGTGGAACGTTGGCAACAACAGTCCCGGCAACGTTTAGCACTTCTGGTGCTGCTGTCGCTGGCGCTCCACCTTCCCCTGTTAATGACGTTTAACAACTCCATTGTCCTGCCTGTCACCAATACAGCTACCAGTCTATCGGTAGAAATCATCAGCAAAACAGAAGACAAGCAACCCGTAGCGACCCAGTCGAAAAAGCCGGAAACACAGCAACAAAATCAACCTTCGGGCACAGAAACAACCAGGGTAGTAAAACAGGAACAGCCCTCCCATAAGCGCAAGACAGAAAAAACGGAACGAATCCTTCAAAATCAAAACAACAAGCTAACCCACGAGAAACAAATACGTGAGTTTCAAACGCACAAGGCACTACCCACAAAACAACCGGCTGGACAACCGACCACCAACAAGGCACAGGTCCAGCATAAACTACAACTGGAACTGCGAAACCATTTTTATTATCCACGCCTGGCCCGTCGCCACGGCTACCAGGGAACAGTGACTCTCAGCTTCGAGTTACATCGCCGGGGCGCGATCGAAAAAATCCAGATACTTCAAAGCTCGGGACACCGGATCCTTGACCTGGCCGCCAGGGATGCCGTCCGACAAATGACCATCGGTTGGGCTAGTGAGCTGCTGCACGAATCCAGTATGCAGATCGAATTACCCGTCCAATACATCCTCACGGAGGGCTGAACATGGGACACCGTTTATCCAAAATCTACACCCGTACCGGCGATGAAGGCACTACCGGCCTCGGTGACGGCAGCCGGGTCAGCAAGACCCACCCCCGGGTCGAGGCCTTCGGCACCATCGATGAATTGAACAGTATAATTGGAATGATCCTCGCGCATGATCTCCCCCAGGATATCCGTGACTGTTTTGTTGCCATCCAGCACGACCTGTTCGACCTGGGTGGCGAGCTGAGCGTACCCGGGTACGAGGCTGTGGATGCATCGTATACCGAACGGCTGGAAACCGAGCTGGATACGTTTAACGAGTCTCTTCCAGGCCTGAAGGAATTCATTCTGCCTGCCGGCGGCATTGCCACCTCCACCTGTCATCTGGCCCGCGCGGTCTGCCGCCGCGCCGAACGCGACGCCGTGGCGCTGGCCGCGACTGAAGCGATCAACCCTGCCGGGCTGATCTATCTCAACCGGCTCTCCGATCTGCTGTTTGTCATCGCCCGGGTGCTGGCACGTTTTGAAAACGGCGAGGAAGTACTCTGGCAACCAGGCAAAAACCGCTAATCATCATGTCCCGACTCATGCGTTACAGCCTGCTGGTCGGCCTGTTATTCCTGAACATGCCGGCCAACGCCACGACGGATTGCCCCCGGGTCATCAGCCAGTCGCCCTATATCACCCATACCCTGGAGTGGCTGGGACTGAAACAGTGCATCGTCGGTGCCAGTCGTTACGATCAGCTGAACGTGCCCGACACCGGCGGCGTGATGGATCCGAACGGCGAGATCATCGCCAGCCTGGAACCGGCTATCCTGTTCACCTCCGACTGGACCGAACCGCAGGAGCTGGCCGCGATCACCCCGGAAGACGCTCGCTCTTACCGGCTTCGGGGCTTTCAAAGCATGGCGCAGATCGAACAGAACCTGCAGACGATCATTGAAGCGACTGGCCGAACGGACCTTGAACCCAGAATCGAGCAATTTGCCAGCAACTGGCGCAATGCGGCCAAACGACTGAATGCCGAAGGCACCCGCGCTCTGCTGCTCTCCTCCTGCAGCGGCAAACCCTACTCCTTCGGGCGGGAAACCTGGCTGTATGATCTGTTTACCACGGCCGGCTTCGAGGTGGTCGAGACCCACCGCCGCATCCGCCACTTGCAGCCGGGCAATGAAATCGAGGATCTGACCGCGCTGCTGAACCGTTATGAACCGCAAGTCCTGTTCATCTTCGAGCGCCATATCACCAAAAACTGCAACATGCTGATGCCCGACGTCCCGGTGCGCATCGTCACGCTCGACGGCGAACGGTTTCTGCATCCGGCGCCGGTGCTGCTTGAGGGCCTCGATACTCTGCAGAGACGGCGCGCCGAATGGGAGTCACACCAGTAATGCTGCTATCCAAATCCCTGTCCGCACAACAGTCCCAAGCTGAAAATCCAAAACCTATTCCGTGCTGCGTCCGTCGGTCTGGCGGACAACGCTGTCTGACGCTCAACGCGCTGCGCCGGGTGCTGATGCTGCTCTGTGGCCTGCTCATGTTAAACAGCGCCAGCGGCGCCACGCTGTTCGGTATTGTCTCGGAACGCTCGGCCCAGGATCTGGTCGCCGGGGCCCGGCACTTCAATGAGCTCAACCCGGGGCATACGCTCAGGCTGCGCACCCCCGCGCAGATCGCCGGTTATTCCGACCAACAGCTTGTCGAGCAACTGCAAAGTGCCGATGCCATCCTGATCGCCGGGATCTTTGCCGAACCGGTTCCTCGGCTGCAGAAACTACTGGGTAAGGTGAGACTGCCGGATCAGACTCCTTTGTTCATCACCAACAGCGATCGACGCCTGGTCCGTCTCTCCCGGCTTGATGGCCAACGTATACTGCAGGGCCTTGATGCCGAGCAACTGAATGTACTCTACAAAAACCCGCCACACGACGCCGACTATCGGGAATATCTGAACGATCTGATCGATAACTATCCTGAACAACAACGCTGGCTTGAACTGCGCGCTTACTGGCAAAACCGTGGCAGCGATAACGTCGCCGCACTGATCGCCAGCTTGTTGCAGAAGGTGGACCCCGCCATCAACGTGCCACCACTGAATCCGCAGAGGGCTATACGCTATTATTATCAGGGCCGTATCACGACAGCCGATAACCTTCAGTTTGATCCGGCCAGGCCGCTTGTCGCTATTCTCGATTACCACACTGGCGATCGGGCCGGTGATATAAAATTACTCGAGATGTTGTGTAAGCGGCTCGCGCAACAGCAGCTCCAGTGCCTGGGGATCCTGTCTCGCTGGGGCCAGGCCAGTGCCCAGGCACTGGAACAATTGCCCCGGACGGTCGCGCCCGCCAAACCGGCCGCCATTATCAACTTGCAGGATTTCGCGGTCGGCGGTGGAGAACATCGGCGCGAGGCAACCCGGTCACTGGAGCAGATAAACGTCCCGGTATTAAAAGGTATACGCCTGGCCGAGCGCACAGCGGATCAATGGCGACTGTCCGAAGACGGCATCCCCTGGGATGATGTCCATTACAAGGTGGCGATGCCGGAGCTCCAGGGCAGCAGTCAGCCGATCGTACTGGCCACCCGCCGCGAACCCTTTATCGATCCACTGACCGGGCTGCAGATTGCGCCGCTCGAACCGCTGTCCCAACAGGTGAATCGAATAGTGGCCCGCACCGCTAACTGGGAACGCCTGCAGCGCAAACCCAACAGCCAGAAGCGCATCGCCATTATTTATTACAACCACCCGCCAGGGCGACACAACGTCGGCGCCGACAACCTCGATGTGCCCGCCTCCCTCTGGGATATGTTGCACCATTTAAAGAAGGCCGGCTACCGGACCGGTCCCTTACCCAAGAACCCCGAAGCTCTGCTGGAACGCATCCAGGAACAGGGACTCAACCTGCCCGAGGATCATGATGCCCTGGCCAGGATGGCAAGCAAAACAACCCGGCTCAGCCTGGCGGACTATCAAAAATGGTTCGACACCCTGCCCCGGGCGGTCCGCAATGAGATGAGCCAGGGGCCGCTGGCCTATCTCTCCGCCATGGTGAATCAGGCGATCGAGCGACAGCAGTTAAAGATCGGCAAGGCGTTGCTCGAACGGACGATCAGCGATATTCGCCATCTGCTGGAAAGTGTCGATCACCCTGCCCGGCAACGGGCGCTGGATCTGCTCGAGCAGTTACACGAAGCCCACCGGGCGTCACTGGCCGGTGAGAATCGAAACGACGCCATCCGCCGCCTCAACCGGGCGCTGCGAAACACCGGGATCGAGGGGCTGCGCGGCTGGGGTGAACCGCCGGGCAAGGTAATGGTGCATGATAACCGGTTTGTACTGCCCGGCATCCGCTTCGGCAATGTCTTTATCGGCCCGCAACCGCCACGTGGCTGGGAAGTGAACGAGGAGCTGTTGCACGCCAATCTCGCCTTCCCGCCCCCGCATCAGTACCTGGCCTTCTACCGCTGGCTGCAGAATGACTTTGAAGCCGATGCCCTGGTGCATCTGGGCCGGCATTCGACGTACGAGTTTCTGCCCCGGCGGCGGGTTGGGCTGACCGGCGAGGATTATCCGACCCTGATGGCCGGCGACATTCCGGGAGTCTATCCCTATATCGTCGACGGCGTCGGCGAAGGCATCCAGGCCAAGCGGCGCGGACTGGCGGTGATCGTGGATCACCTGACACCGCCGCTGAAGACGACACCTTTATATGATGATCTGCTGCAGCTGCGCCAGCTGGTCGAAAGTTTCGAGGCCTCGCGCCAGAACAGCCCGACCCGCACCCAGGCGGTGGAAAAAATTCGCGCGCTGATCGACGAGCTCAACCTGCGCGAGGAACTCGAGACGGTCATGGCCGAAGAGCTGGCCGTGCGTCAGATCGATTTCGAACAGGTCGACGATGATATGCTGGTCCATGAAGTCGGCCACTATCTGACCGAGATGCAGGAGCGCTTCATGCCGCTGGGCCTGCATATCTTCGGTCGCGACTGGGAACCGGAAGCCATCGACACCATGCTCACTTCCATGGCGGATCGTTCAGAGAATAGCCGCGCCGACGATAAAATCCACCAGGCGCTGGAAAGCTCACCGGCGCACGAGATCCGCGCCCTGCTGGCCGGACTGGAGGGGCGCTTCGTCGAACCCGGCAAGGGCAACGATCCAATCCGCACCCCCGAGGCCCTGCCGACCGGACGCAACTTTCATGCTCTGGACGGCAGCGTGCTGCCCACCCGGATCGGCTATGAACTGGGTGTGCAACTGGCTCGCGAAGCCAGGCAAAAGAATGACGATAAGGAACCGGGCAGCGAGGCACTGGTGTTATGGGCCTCCGACACGGTACGCGACGAAGGGGCGATGGTCGCCTTCGGCATGGATATGCTGGGGATCAAACCGGTCTGGAACAGTCGCGGCATATTCAAGGGAATCGAACGCCTCGAACTGGAAGCGGATCGTGAGCGTCGTGACATGGTGTTCACCACCTCGGGCCTGTTTCGCGATCTCTACACCAACCTGCTGGTCTGGCTGGACAAGGCCGTGTTGCTGGCGCTGGATGGGGCCAGTAACACCATCCGTCGTGATCATCCCCAGCTGAGCGAGGCGCTGGACCATGCGCTTGAACCGCTGGAGGGTCAGCGTGATCCCGGTAACGAATCGCTGACAAAAAATCGCGTGGCCGCCAACTGGGTCCAACAGGCGCAAGAACTGATTAATAAGAATAAAACGGCAGCAATGGCCGGCCGGCTGGCCAGCCTGCGTCTGTTCGGCGATGCACCGGGCTCCTACGGCGCCGGGGTCAATCGCCTGGCTGAACGTTCGGGAGCGTGGAATGATCGCCGGCAACTGAGCCAGGCCTATATTCATCGCATGGGCCATGCCTACGGCGCCGACCTCAACGGCCAGCCCGCCCATGACAGCTTCAAGGCATCACTGGGCAAGGTCCGGCACACCTACCTGGGTCGCGCCAGTAACCTGTATGGTCTGATGGATAACAACGATGCCTTTGATTATCTTGGCGGCCTGAGCATGGCGGTGGAACACACTGCCGGTTCGGCACCTGACAATAACGTCATCCAGCACGCCGATCCGAACAATGCCGGTATCCAGTCACTGGACAGCGCGCTGCTGCAGGAGTTACGCGGTCGCTTCCTCAATCCCGCCTGGCTCAAGGCACTGATGAAGCATGACTACGCCGGCGCACGGACCATGGGCAGCGAGTTCATGGAATACCTGTGGGGCTGGCAGGTCACCAATCCCGAGATCATCAAATCCTGGGTCTGGGACGAGGTCAAACAGGTCTACATGGACGACAAACATGATCTGGGACTGGATGACTTCCTGGAGCAGGGACAAAATGTGCATGTCAAAACCAACATGCTCGCGATCATGCTGGTCGCCGCGCACAAGGAGTTCTGGGACGTTGACGAGCAGACGCGGCAGGCACTGGCAGAAAAATTCGCCCAACTGGTCAACCACCACGGCCTGCCCGGCAGCGGGCATACCCGCCCGGATCATCCCATGCTGCAGGGGATCAAACCCCTGCTGGATGAACAGACCCGCCAGACCTTCGAGAACGTACTGGCGGCCGCCGCCGGCCCCCAACAGCCGGCCGAACCCGACGCCGTGACCACCACGGTCAGTGAAGTCAAACCCGACAATAAACCACAAACAACCGACGATTCATCCGCGCGGGACGAAACGGAACAGTCCCAACCCCATGAGCCGGGCATTGAAAAATGGCTGATTCTGGCCATTGCCCTGCTGGTTATTACCGGCGGCGCTCTGTATGAGCGTTATCTGTCCGGACGCCGACAAACAACACACCGAGGTCGATAAGTATGTTTACCCAGCAATCCATCCAGATGATGCATTACGCCGTGGACTGGTTGTTACAGCCGGTCATCTATTGCCTGCTGTTTGTGGTACTGGCTGCCCTGTGGGAAAGCGGTATCGCACTGAGCGAACGCTTTGGCGGTTTAAGCAAACTGTTGCAACAACATAACCTGGATCGCATTGCCGCGCAGGGCCGCCGGCGGATCGAACGCGCGGATCTGCTCGCCCGTATCGGCCCCATGCTCGGTCTGATGGGTACGCTGATCCCGCTGGGTCCCGGACTGGCAGCACTCGGCCAGGGCGATCTGCAGACCCTGGCCCGCGCCGTGACCGTTGCCTTCGACACCACAGTACTGGGTCTGCTGGTCGGCATCGCCGGCTTTGTGCTGGGCCGGCTGCGCCGCCGTTGGTACGACCAGTTGCTCGATACTCTGGAAACCCGCACACAGGAGAGCACAGCATGATCAGCGCCATCGGCATTGGTCCCGGCGACCCCAGCTACATGACCCGCCTTGGCGAAGCCCGTCTGCAAAAAGCTGATATCGTGGTCGGCTTTGAGACAGTACTGCAACTGGCCGACGATCTGGTTCCCGTCACCGCCGAACGCGTGGTCCTGACCTACCGCAACCAGGAAGATCAACTGGCCCAAGTGGCCGCCCGGCATGCCGACGGTGCGCGCTGCGCGGTACTGTTCATGGGCGATTTTCTGTTCTCGGGTTACCAGATGCTGGAACGACTCGAGCGGGCCTGCGGGGAGCGGGCGGAACGCATTCCCGGCATCAGCGCCGCGCAACTGGTCGCGGCTGCCGGCGATGTCTGCTTTGACGAGACTACCTTCATCACCTTCCATCGACGCGGCGATCTGCAACCCTTCCAGCAACGGCTGGTGCACACCCTGCAGGAAGGCTGGAACGCGATCGTCATTCCCCGCCCCTGGG
This sequence comes from Thiohalophilus sp., assembly GCF_031581315.1. GTDB lineage: Bacteria > Pseudomonadota > Gammaproteobacteria > UBA6429 > Thiohalophilaceae > Thiohalophilus. The sequence goes on along the minus strand of NZ_JAVLAZ010000038.1, from coordinate 15,637 downwards.
ATTTCATGCCGCATGAGATCAGTCGCTATCTGATCGAACAGGGTGTCGATGAGCGACTCCCACTGGAAGTGTGGGAGAATCTCACCGGCGAAGAGGATCACTGGTCGGGCACCCTGGCCAGCTGTCCGGATTCGTTCAGTGACATGAGTATCCTGTTAATCCGTACGCTGACACCCATACCCAGCGCGGTGTAAGGAGGACCTCACTATGCACGGAGATTCCCGACATCGCCTCGACAGCAGCCGTTTTGATCCACCGGATCAGGAGCCGCTGGGCCCCCTGGCCAATCTGGTGGATATTATGCTGGTCTTCGCCTGCGGACTGATCGCCGCACTGGCAGCCAGTCAGAACGGCCTGGCCGATTATACCCGCGCCGGCGGTCAGACTGTTGAGCAAGGCAAAGAGATCCCGGAGATGCCGGTTGTTGCTGGCGAGGGCGGCGCCGGCTATGAGTCGGTCGGCAAGGTCTATCGCGACAAAAAAACCGGCAAACTGATTTTGATTGGAGAAGAACATGAGCAATGAAGAAACCACTGAACAGCGGCATCAACGTCGTATGGAACGCAAAAAAGCCGTGGTGGAGGAGAAAGTCGCCCGGGCCGACCAGGACAAGGGGCTGATCCTGGTGCATACCGGCAACGGCAAGGGCAAGAGCAGTTCCGGCTTTGGCATGGTGGCTCGCGCATTGGGTCACGGCATGCGGGTCGGTGTCGTGCAATTTATCAAGGGTAGCTTCTCCACCGGTGAAGAGGCGTTTTTCCGTCGTTTTCCCGAGGTGCAATATCATGTCATGGGCGAAGGCTTTACCTGGGAGACACAGGATCGCAATCGGGATACGGAGATGGCCTATCATGCCTGGCAAAAAGCACTGGAAATGTTACGCGATCCCGAAATCCACCTGGTGCTGCTGGATGAGATCAACATCGCGCTCAAATACAAATATATTCCTATGGACGAAGTGATCGATGCATTGGCCAACAAACCCGCTATGCAGCATGTCATTCTCACCGGCCGTGCCGCCAAACCGGAGCTGATCGAGATCGCCGATACGGTGACGGAAATGAAAGAGATTAAACACGCCTTCAAGGCCGGTATCCGCGCCCAGCAGGGCGTCGAACTGTAATGGACAGCCCGCATCGTTATTCACAAACCGAGATCGACGCGGTATACCGGGCGATCGAAGAACGCCGGGACATGCGCCACTTTCTGCCGGACCCAATCGATCCGGCCTTGCTACAACGCTTGTTGCATGCCGCCCATCACGCCCCCAGCGTCGGCTACATGCAACCATGGCGGTTTGTTCGTATTACCGATCAAAAGCTGCGTGAGCGTATTCATCAACTGGTCGAACAGGAACGCATCGCCACTGCCGAGGCACTCGGCAAACGACAGGAAGAGTTTATGCGCCTCAAGGTCGAGGGGGTTCTCGATTGCGGCGAACTGCTGGTCGTGTCGTTAATGGAACAACGCGAAAAACATATCTTTGGCCGACGCACCCTGCCGCAGATGGATCTCGCCTCGGCCGCCTGTGCCATTCAGAACCTGTGGCTGGCCGCCCGGGCCGAAGGTCTCGGACTGGGCTGGGTCTCGCTGTTCGATCCCGACGAGCTGGCGCGGCTGTTAAATATACCCGAGGGGGCAGAGCCTGTTGCAATACTCTGCCTGGGTCACGTGAAAGAATTTTATGACAAACCGATGCTGGAAAAAGAGAACTGGGCGCAGCGTGCTAGCCTGGATGAACTCGTTTTCGAAAATCAATGGGCGAATAGTTAAGCATTCATTTTAGCGTTGCATGCCGTGCTGGAGAAAACAAAACAGCCCGGGCTCGATCGACAATGCCCGATACCGCAGAGTTTATGCCCGCAGGGTGCTTTGTCGGGCCTACCAACTACCAATTATTCCTCTGCGTTCTTTGCGTCTTTGCGCCTTTTGCGTTATTTGCAGCAGGCCGAAAAAGTGACAGCCTGCCAGAACCTCACTCACCCGATGACGGCGCAAACAGTTTCGCCGTGGCCTCGGGGTTGGAGGGAAAATATAAATGTAGATACGAGGCGAGCAGATTACCTTCACGATACACGGGTTCCCCGCGGCGCCCGGCACGTTTGCCCTGACTCAGGGCGATGGGTTTCAGCGGGCTTTCCATTCGGGAATAATGAAACGTATGGCCGCGTAATGTCCCCTCCGGCAGTTCGATATCGTGCAGCCCCAGGTTCGCCAGTTTAGCCTGCATGGTGGCATGGCCCGGCAACAATCCGACCATCTCCGCCCGACAACCCTGAACGTCGGTGAGCGACTCCAGCAGATACAGCATACCGCCGCATTCTGCAACGATAGTCTTGCCGCTGTCATGGAATGTCTGGATGGCCTTTCTCATCGCCTCATTGGACGCCAGCTTTTCAAGATGTAACTCCGGATAACCGCCCGGCAAATACAGGGCATCGGCGGAAGGAATCTTCACATCGTCAAGGGGGGAGAAAAACTCGAGCTCGGCACCGAGTGCCTGTAAAAGCTCAAGATTAGCGCGATACAAAAAGGCAAAAGACATATCCTTTGCCACGGCAATACGTCGGCCCTTCAATAGCCGTTCAGGCGAGGACTGCGCCGGGGCCGTAATCTCGATCGCAGGGGGTAAAGGAATATGCATCTCGCCCAGTGCACTGGTCGCCCGATCGATCCGTGACGCCAAATCTCCCACCTCGATAGCCTGTACCAGGCCAAGATGGCGTTCCGGCAAGGCGAGTTCAGCATCTCGCGCCAACCAGCCGTACGAGGTCATCCCGGCCGGTAGACTTTCGGCAAGCATCTGGTAGTGTCCCTCACTCGCCACTCGATTGGCGAATACCCCGGCAAATGGCAGATCGGCACGATAAGTCGCGAGGCCATGCGCGATGGCACCAAACGTCTGGGCCATGGCGCTGCCGTCGATTATCGTGAGCACTGGTATATTGAACAGGAGAGCCAGATCGGCACTGGAGGGTTCCCCATCGAACAGGCCCATGACCCCTTCGATCAGGATTAGGTCAACTTCCTTCGCCGCATCGTGCAAAAGTTGGCGACAATGCTGTTCCCCGCCCATCCAGAGATCGAGTTGATAGACCGGTGCGCCTGAAGCGTATTCCAGGATCATGGGATCGAGAAAATCCGGTCCACACTTGAATACCCGGACCTGCTTCCCACGATCGCGGTAATGCATCGCCAGTGCAGCCGTCACCGTGGTCTTGCCCTGTCCAGAGGCCGGTGCGGTAATAAAGAGCGCGGGACAATGAGCCATGAAGTTTCCTCCGCTCGCGCAGGCCACGCGAATCAATGATAACAAGTTAAGCCGAGAATGAGATTCAGACAGAAACAGCGTCAATGATCGGCCAGCCGTCGAATTGCCCTCCGCAATACCAACCATTCACTTCAGGCCGGTCTCCGGGCTTGCGAGTGGCCTTGGGTACAAGACCCGGGCAGATCGCCTTCCCATGCCATATTAACGTCGGAATGACCTGGTTTTGCGCACGGCATAGAACCAGCTCAATGCATTAAGCGGAATAGTGGCCTGATGATCTGCCGCAACTCACTTACCGTTGCGGGGGCAGCGCCGGAATTATTCATCAACCGTGAAGCATCAAGAAAGCACCGGCTTCCCGTTTCATCCCGTGGGTAAGAGCAACCCTGGCACACCTGAAGCTGTGCAATACGTTAAAATATGATGAATAGAGTGTCAAGCAGCCACATACCGCCCGGACGAGATTCATACTCAACCTGATTTTCGGATCGGCTTATCAATCTGGCTGTCACAATAACCACTTAAACACTCATCCAGTGGTGACGGGCGGTGAAAAAGGAACCCTTGACCATAGTCAACTCCCAATTCATTTAACCATGCCAGGGCCGTATCATTTTCAACAAACTCCCCGCACGTGTGAATATTCATTAGTCCCGCTATGTTTACTATAGCCTCAACCATCGCCCTGGCAACGGCATCATTCTCCAAACGACGAATGAAAGCACCGTCAATTTTGATCATATCGACGGGCAGACTTTTCAGATAATTAAGCGAGGATAATCCGGAACCAAAATCATCCAGCGCAAATCGGAATCCCAGACGCCTGAGACGCTGCATAATATTAACGGTGGTATCCAGGCTCGCTATTGCTGCCGTTTCAGTTATTTCGAAACAGATCTGCTCAGGCCTGACCTTATCGTGTTGTATAAGATCGGCCAAACGGGCAATAGCCTCCGGATCGGACAAAGTTGTACCAGAGAGATTGATATTAAGATGCAGGTTCAGATTGGCTCGCAAAATCGGAGCGACTTTGTGACTCAGTGTTTGAACAACCCATGCGTCTATGTCCGGCATCAAACCATGTCGCTCCGCAGCCGGGATAAAGGCATTAGGTGGAATCAATTCACCATCCTGGCCATGCATGCGTACAAGGATTTCGCCATGCAGTGGCAACCCCGGCTTGAGAGGACGAATTTCCTGACAATACAGTTCAAGACGATCATTATCCAGCGCATCGGTAATACGCCCCACCCATTGCATTTGCCCTTGGCGACGTGCGAGCTCCATATCCTCAGGTGAATAGAGCTGGATGTGGTTTCGGCCTTTTTCCTTTGCTGAATAACAGGCGGCATCGGCCTCTCTTATCAACTCCTCTACACCAGGACTATCGGCATCGATTTCCACCAGACCGATACTCAGCCCAACCTGATAGGTTTTATCGTTCCATGTAAAACGCAATTCGCGCACGGCGTCCTGAAGCTTGCCTGCAATTTTAGTAGCCTGATCGCCCTTGCATTTTTTAAACAGAACTCCAAACTCATCGCCACCAATACGGGCCAATACATCTGTTTCGCGAATATGCTGCTTCATGATAAACACAATCTGTCGAAGCATTTGATCGCCAGCAGCGTGGCCGCCACTATCATTAACCACCTTAAAATTATCCACATCTATAAAGGCCAGCGTGTGCACCATTCCACTATCTGCCGCATGCTGCATTAACTCGCGCAGATAATTCTCGAAGACTCGGCGATTGAAAATATCCGTCAACACATCCCGCGTCGCGTGATAGGTCAGAATTCTGTCAGAGTTTCTCTGACGAGCCTTGCTGGAGAAAACGACAACAGCACCGGCAACCTGACCTCTCAGATCCCGGATAGGCGCGCAGGAATCATCAATCGCTATTTCTTCACCATTTCTGTCGATAATGGCATGCCCTTCGCTAAGAATAATAACCATATTCTGCTGGAGGCAGGCACTGATGGGATCCGTCTGGGAGGTATGTAAACGGTTATACAAACGGAATATTTCTTTATAATGCTTATGCCTCGCTTCCGATATTCTCCAACCAGTCAGATCTTCTGCAATCGGGTTGATATACCGGATATACCCATTAGCATCGACCGCGATGACCGCATCGGCAACCGAATTAAGGATTGCCTCTGCCATCTCCTTCTGTAGAAAAACCTGTTCAGCATTGGCCCTGACCCGACGCAAACTTATAATTGCCAGCGACACTGCCAGTGCGGCCATAACAATAAACAGTAAAAACGCGTTCAACTCACGTCGAGCGTTATCACGTAATTGTGTAACAATTTGATCGGATGTCACCTCTATCAAACTGAAAATCCGATTAATACCTTCCGTAGTAATCACATACCATTCATCGGCAGTAAATGGGTAATCACCATCCGAAGAGGAATCCAGCATTTTTTGAGCGGCCTGATACAATTGCGGATCAAATCGTTCAAGTTGTTTTTCAATATCGCCCTGTCCATCCATTTCATCGTCGGCCATCTCTTCGATCGCGGTAACGAGCTCGGACAAATGCTGGCGTGCGGAACGATAGGAAAATTCGGCTCTGGAACGTACTTCAGCGGGCATCGGTGACTGCTTCGCGGCATAATAGGCAACCAGCCCCCGGACCTGACCGGCGGATTCCGCCATTTTCGCGCCATTATCCCGCACCAGAAAATTCAGGCGCATCAATTGCTTCGGCAACCTCACAGCCAGCATCAGCTCCTGACGCAAGGCGGCGGCACGGGCATTGAGCTCGGTTGTTGCCTCAAACCACTGCTCAAGTGTAACTTTCGTACCGCTCCCCAGCAGATGCTCATCTACCGCTGTCCGTATAGTCTTGAAATGTTCCAGCGCCTGATGTAACGCTTTGCCCCGAAACTTTACGGATTGTGAAGCCGAGTGGTTTTGGCGCAACGTTAACATACGCTGACTGACCGCCTGCCAGTGACTATCGACTTCATTACGCAGAACACGTAATTCACCGGGTACTTCACCGGTTGTTGGGCTGCCGAGCACGGCGGCAGTCAGACCACGTTCGCGCGCCTGGGCATCGGTCGCATCCAGAAGGGCTTCGACAACAGCGTTGGTCTGTTCCATCTGAACAGTCATCTGGCGTGCCTGCCAGGCCTCACGGGCCAGCGTCAGACCAAGGGCGAGCAGAATCAGTCCGGCCAGTGTGACCGACAAATTGATCACATTGCCGGTCACAAATGACCGAAGCTGTGTTTGCAT
>NZ_JAVLAZ010000038.1:0-9014 GCF_031581315.1 Thiohalophilus sp. | reverse complement strand
TGACCGACAAATTGATCACATTGCCGGTCACAAATGACCGAAGCTGTGTTTGCATAGCTGTACCCTCCTACCTTGATATCGGCGGGTTTGAGTGCAGCTTAATCCCCTACCTTGATATCAACGCACAAACATAAAACTTGATAAAAATAGTCAACATAGCAATCCTTGCGAATCCGCCAATACACGCAAAAAAACTGAATGACACCTTGGAACTGTTGCTAAACGATCCCCGGACATCCGTCTGAGGCTGCACTGATTATTTGTATCGAAAATCCTGACACAATCACCACCAGGGACACATGAGTGCAATAGAGAAAAAGATTCTCCTCCCAGGTTCCTGTGTCCTCGGTGATGATTACCCTTTTAAATCAAGGGCACGATCAACAACGCCACGATGTTGATGATCTTGATCAGCGGGTTGATGGCCGGCCCGGCGGTATCCTTGTAGGGATCGCCAACCGTATCGCCGGTTACCGAGGCCTTGTGTGCTTCGGAACCCTTGCCGCCGTGATGATCATCCTCGATATATTTTTTGGCGTTGTCCCAGGCGCCGCCACCGGTAGTCATGGAGATGGCGACAAACAGGCCGGTGACAATGGAGCCGACCAACAGCCCGCCCAGCGCCTGCGGCCCGAGCAGGAAACCGACCACGATCGGCACCAGCACCGGCAGCAGGGAGGGTAACACCATCTCCTTGATCGCTGCGGTGGTCAGCATATCCACGGTCAGCGAGTAGTCCGGTTTCTGCGTGCCGTCCATAATGCCCGGCATCTCCTTGAACTGGCGACGCACGTCCACCACCACCGCGCTTGCTGCACGTCCGACCGCTTCCATTGCCAGGGCACCGAACAGATACGGGATCAGCCCACCGATGAACAGCCCGATGATCACCTTGTGACTGGAGAGATCAAACGCCATGCCGCCACCGTTGAAATGTGACAGTTCGCGGGTGAAATCGGTAAACAGCACCAGCGCGGCCAGACCGGCGGAGCCGATGGCATAGCCCTTGGTGACCGCTTTGGTAGTGTTACCGACCGAATCCAGCTCATCGGTCACCTTGCGGACTTCCGAATCCATATTGGACATTTCCGCCAGACCACCGGCGTTGTCGGTGATCGGACCATAGGCATCCAGGGCCACGATGATGCCGGTCATCGACAACATGGAGGTGGCGGCGATAGCGATGCCGTAAAGCCCGGCAAAATAGTGCGCCAGGAAAATACCCAGGCAGACCACCAGTACCGGTCCCGCGGTGGAGCGCATCGACAAGGCCAATCCGGAAATGATGTTGGTCGCGTGACCGGTGGTGGAAGCTTCTGCAACCCGTCGCACGGGGGAAAAGTCAGTGGCGGTATAGTACTCGGTGATCATCACCAACAGGCCGGTCACACCCAGTCCGACCAGTGCCGCACTATAGAGACCGTTGATCGTCTCCTGGCTACTGCCCGCGAACATCATTTCGGTAACCGGATAAAAAGCAATACCAGCCAGGACGCCGGCGGTGATCAGCCCCTTGTAAAGCGCGTTCATCACCTTGCCGCCTTCGCGCACCCGCACCAGCCAGGTACCGATAATCGAAGCGATAATCGAAACACCGCCGATGACCAGCGGATAGAGGGTCGCCTGCAGAGTGTCACCACCCATCCAGTAGCTGCCGAGGATCATGGTGGCAATGATGGTCACCGCGTAGGTCTCGAACAGGTCCGCCGCCATGCCGGCACAGTCACCAACATTGTCGCCGACGTTATCGGCAATGACCGCCGGGTTGCGCGGATCATCCTCGGGAATCCCTGCTTCGACCTTGCCAACCAGATCGGCACCGACGTCAGCTCCCTTGGTAAAGATGCCGCCGCCCAGACGGGCAAAGATCGAGATGAGCGAGCCCCCGAAGGCCAGTCCGATCAGAGGGGCCAGGACGGTTTCGCCCGCTTCGGTCATAAACTCCAGTAGCGCGTAAAACCCGGCGACCCCGAGCAGGCCCAGGCCCACCACCAGCAGGCCAGTCACCGCACCGCCGCGAAAGGCGACTTGCAGACCGGCATTGGCACCGGATTTGGCGGCTTCGGCCGTGCGCGAGTTGGCCCGCACAGACACATGCATGCCGATGAAGCCCGCCAATCCGGAAAAGATCGCCCCAATGGCAAAGCCAAGTGCACTCAGCCACCCGAGCGCGAACCACATGACGACCAGTAGCAGCACACCGACGACACCGATGGTCATATACTGTCGTTTCAGGTAGGCGGCAGCCCCTTCCTGTATGGCCAGGGCAATCTTCTGAACCTCGTCGCTGCCCGCAGGCAACGCCAGTATTCGGAAAATGGAAAACACCCCGTAACCGATCGCCCCTGCCGCGCACAGCAAGGCAAATATTAATTCACCCGACATTCGATCCCCTCCCTTTTTTAGGCAAGTCGTTTTCACTCCTGGCGGGTTGCCAGAAGAACTTTATAAATTCTTATACGGTTGAATAGCCCGGATAATAGTATAGGTTTTAGACTAAAATCAGATCCGGATCAACATTGGATTATCAGACCGTGTTGAACGGGATGTCCGCCTTGATGAGGATCAAGTCCCGGGTGAGGGATTGGATTAGCGCAGGCTGAAGGTAAAGCCCGGTGGACCTCAGAATTGCTGTTTTTCAAACGCCTCAACCGGCACAGGCCGGCCGAACAGATAGCCCTGATAAATATCGCACTCGTAGTTTTGCAGATAAGCTTTCTGTTCTTCGGTCTCGACCCCTTCGGCGACAATTTGTAACCCCAGGGAATGACCCATGGCGATAATCGCGCGCACAATGGCCGAGTCATGGCTGGAATGGGCGATATCACGCACGAAGGAAGTATCGATCTTGAGCTGTTCGATAGGTAACCGTTTCAGATAAGAAAGCGAGGAATAACCGGTACCGAAGTCATCCAGCGAAGTGCCAATACCCAGTTCCTGCAACTCCTGCAGACGCTCGACGACATAGCCGATATCATCCAGCACCACGCTTTCGGTCAACTCCAGCTTTAGTCCCGTGGGATTCGCACCGCTCGATTCGATAATTTCCTGAAGACGGTCAATAAAATCATGCTGATGGAATTGCCGGGCACTGATATTCACGGCCAGATTAAACGCCATACCGGGACGTTGTTGCTGCCAGCGATGAAGTTGCCGACAGGCAGTCTCCAGTACCCAGTAACCAATCGGCACGATAAGCCCGGTATCCTCGGCCAGCGGGATAAACTCGGCGGGGGAGATCAGACTCTCACTCGCTTTCGGTTGCCAGCGGAGCAGGGCCTCGGCCCCGACAAGATATCCATCCCGATCCATCTGCGGCTGATAATGGAGTATAAACTCATCCTGTTCCAATGCCTTGGACAGGGCACCTTCGAGTCGCGCTCGCTCGTTAACCTTGTCCTGCATATCCGGATTAAAAAACCGTACCGTGTTGCGCCCGGCCGCCTTGGCCTCGTAAAGCGCGACATCCGCCTGCTTGAGCAACTCATCGACACTCGTCTCCTGACCATGGAAAAGTACAACCCCGACACTCGGTGTAATACGATAATCGTCACTATCATCCAACTGATAGGGTTGGGTTAACGTGTGTTGTATTTTATCCGCAATCTCGCTGGCAATATTGATCGCCACATCATTGTCGTCACCGAGACTTTCGAGCAATATGACAAATTCGTCTCCGCCAATTCGGGCAACAGTATCGGCACCGCGCACTTTTCCTTCCAGGCGACGGCCGACCTCCATCAGTAATTGATCGCCAGCATGATGTCCCTGTGTGTCATTGAGTACTTTGAAATGATCCATGTCGAGCATCAGAAGTGCGCCATACTGGTTACTTCGTTCGCTGGCCAGGCGCGCATGTTCGAGCCGATCAACAAACAATCGCCGATTGGCCAGCTGTGTCAGCGGGTCAAAGAAGGCAAGTTGATGAATACGCTGTTCGGCGGCCTTGCGCTCGGTGATATCGGAAAATGAGGCGATATAATGGGTAAGCTTTCCACTATCGTCTCGCACTACACTGATAGTCAGCCACTCGGGATAAATCTCGCCATCCTTTTTGCGGTTCCAGACTTCTCCTTCCCAAAAACCCTCTTCCGTGATTTTCTGCCACATATCCTGGTAAAACGCCTTGCTGTGCTGACCAGACTGCAGGATTCCGGGACCCGCGCCGATAACTTCATCGGCCTCGTAACCGGTAATCCGGGTAAAGGCCCGGTTCACCTGCTCAATACACAGGTCCTGATCCGTAATCATAATGCCGTTTTCCACCTCGAAGGCGGCTGCGGCTATCCGCAGTTGATCTTCGGTCTTGCGTTGTTCGGTCACATCCCGGATCAGAGCGACATAACCAATCAATTCATCCGCCTCGTTTCTCAACGCGGTTCCGAATGTCTCGCCAATAAACGTCTCGCCGTTTTTGCGCTGGTAACTGACCTCAAAGCGCTGCACATGCTCAGACACCTCCTTGTTATAGCGAAGCCGCCCCTGGCGCTCATACTCATCCGGATCGGCATAGATAATTCGGGTTTGCCGGCCCTGCAGCTCGTCCAGCGTATAACCGAATATCTGTAAAAATGCGGGGTTACACCATTGTATCTCGCGTTTCGGATTGGCCATGACAATGGCATCGGTGATGCCGTCGGCAATGGCGTGAAAACGCGCCTCGCTGGCCGCCAGTTCGAGCACCCGCTGATAATTCTCCACGCCGAACCCGATATCCGCGGCCATCTCTTCAAGCAGTTCAATCTCCCTGGACTGGAAGAAACCGGCTTCCCCGGCATAGATGTTCAACACACCGAATATCTGACCATTACGGCGCAGGGGAAAGGCGGCCGAAGCCCGGATGTCGAACTGTGCTGCACGTTGGTGCCAGGGCTGGGTCATTGTATCTTGTGCGAAATCATTGATTACCCGGCGCTCGCCCGTTCGATAGGCCTGCGCGGTCGGACCATGCCCTTCGGGCTGATCGCGATCGGTCACAATCTGAATACCTTCCAGATAACCGGTCTGGCCACTCGCCGAGGCGATCTCGATACGGTCATCTTCCGGGTTAGGCAGGCCAATCCAGGCCAGGCTGAAACCGCCATGTTCCACCGCAATATCACAAATCCGCTGATAGATCACACCCTCCTCGGACACCCTGACGATAGCCTGGTTGGTTTCGCTGAGTGCGGCATAGAGCCGGCTCATGCGTCGGGTCTCGGCCTCATACGCCTTGCGCCGACTGATATCGATGTGAGTCCCCAGCATCAATAACGGCTTGCCTTCCGGCGTACGTTCGATCAGGCGTCCCCGATCCAGGATCCATACCCAGTGACCGTCCTTATGACGCATGCGGCATTCGCACTCGTAATACGCCAGCTCACCGTCGAAATGACGTTGCAATAGTTCATTGGCATGGTGCACATCATCAGGATGGACAAATTGCGACCAGGTTTCGATGGAAAGGGGTTTCAGTTCGTCGAGGGTGTAACCGATAAGCTCGGCCCAGCGTTCGTTGAATACCGTGTAGCCGCTGGGCACATGCCATTCCCAGGTTCCGGCCCGGGTGCCTTCCAGTATCCCGTCCAACCGCCGGCGCTCCTCCGCCAGCTGCTCGACCGCACGACGTGCCTTGATGTTCTCGCGATAAATCAGCAGGAAGATGAGCGCAACGGATAACCCAACAAAGATCAGCCCCTTGGCACTCTGCAGTGTGTGCCAGGCCCGTTCATCGGTGGCCACTACGCTAACAAACCAGTCGCTGAGCAGAATCCAGAGGATCCCGAAGATCCCGTAATAGATCGCAACCCGCAGGGCCGAGCCGCTGAGAGAGGGGAGTTCGATTAAATGCTTATCCTGCAAACCTGATCGCCAGTGAAATATTATTTTATAAAGCTATATAAAAAATAGCGTTGTGCCAACTCCTGTCCCGTTCCCGGTCTGTGTTCGCCTCTCATATTGGACAGAAGCCGACAGCTTGTCACGCTTATACTATATTTATAGCGGCAGTCTTGCGTCCATTTTAACCACCCGCGACCAAACTGCCAGCCCCAAATCCATCAACCGCTGGCGCAACGGTATGGCGGGTCGTTACAATGTCGGATTGCTGTTCTATACCCGGAATCAAATCAAGGAATCTGTCTCATGAATGATCCAGTCATTGTCGTCGGCATCGGTGAGATGGGCGGCGTATTTACCCGCGGTCTGCTGCGCCTGGGCCACCCGGTCTTTCCGGTCACGCGTCACTCGGAGATGGACAAGATCGCCACCGCCGTGCCCGATCCCCGCCTGGTACTGGTCTCGGTCGGCGAGGACGATTTGCATCCCACGCTCAAAAGCCTGCCGGATGCCTGGAAAAATCATCTCGGTCTGCTGCAGAATGAATTGCTGCCCGGTGACTGGAAACAGCACGATATCGCCAACCCAACGGTTATCTCCGTCTGGTTCGAAAAGAAAAAGGGCCAGGATTACAAGGTGCTGATCCCCTCGCCCACCCATGGCCCGCAGGCGCCCCTGCTGGAGAACGCCCTGACTACCCTCGATATTCCGACCTGGGAAGTTGCCACGCCCGAGGCGATGGAGTTCGAGCTGGTGCGCAAGAACATCTACATTCTTACCACCAACATCGCCGGCTTGCTCACCGGTGGCAATGTAGAGCAACTATGGGATCAACACCGGGACCTGGCCCGTCAGGTCGCGGATGAAGTGATGGATATTCAGGCCTGGCTGGTCGGCCATCACCTGGAGCGGGAGAAGTTGATTGAAGGCATGGTCGAAGCGATCGAGGGCGACCTGCACCACCAGTGCACCGGCCGCAGCGCCCCCAAACGGCTTGCCCGGGCCCTGGGTTATGCCGATGAAGCCGGGCTCAAGGTACCCAAGCTGCGGGAGATCATGCGGAATCTTGAGTCGTAAATGCTGAGTGCTGAGTGCTGAGTGCTGAGTGCTGAGTGCTGAGTGCTGAGTGCTGAGTATCAGCCTGTCCCTCGCGTCATACAGGCGCAAGTCGCAAATACTGCCTGTGGGAGGCGAGTTCGTCGGCGACTCGCCAGCAGATTCGACAGGTCGCGGCTAAAAGCCCCTCTCACAACGACAACCCGGCACCAGTGCTATTTTCCTGCCCACCGCACGCTCTGTCGCGCCGAAGACGCTCCAACAAACTTCGGGCAAGGTGCTTTTCCTCGTTACTCGTTACTCGTTACTCGTCCCTGTTATATTTATTTGCTGAATTGATGGACCATGGAACGCAGCTCCATAACCATCTCTGAGAGGCGCTGACTACTTTCCGCCGTGACTTTCGCGCCCTCGGCGGTCTCCTGCGAGACCTGATTGATGTTGATGATGTTGCGGTTGATCTCCTCGGCCACGGCACTCTGTTCCTCGGCCGAGCTGGCGATCTGGGTGTTCATGTCGTTAATGGAGGTGACCGCTCCGGAGATCTCCGACAGGGCCATGGCGGACTCTTCCACCTGCGCCACACCGTGTTCGGCCTTTTCGGTCACCTCGCCCATTTCGTTGACGACGTGTTGCACGCCACCCTGAATGCGCTCGACGATGGTATGAATTTCCCTGGTGGAATCCTGGGTCCGTTGCGCCAGGGTACGCACTTCATCCGCCACCACGGCAAATCCCCGGCCCTGCTCACCGGCCCGCGCCGCCTCGATCGCGGCATTCAGTGCCAGCAGGTTGGTCTGCTCGGCAATGCCGGTAATCACCTCCAGCACGCTACCGATGGAGGTACTGTCCTCGGACAGTTTCTGGATAACCTGCTGGGCCTGTTTGACGCTTTCCGACAGATTTTCGATCACCCCGATCGCCTCGGTCACGGTCAATGCCCCGGCCCGGGCCTGTTCTGTCGCTTCGTTGGCGGCATTCATGGCGCTCTGGGTATTTTGAGCCACCTCCTGCACTGTCGCCGCCATCTCGTTCATCGCCGTAGCCACCTGGTCGATCTCATCGCACTGGCGTTGCACGCCCTGACGAGTCTGCTCCACCACGCTGGTGTTGTCGTTGGCCAGATCGCCAAGGTCCACCGCCGAATCCTCCACGGTGCCCAGGATGGTCCGCAACATCGCCTGCTGGGTGATCAGCCCCAGCTCATAAGCGCCCACGCCGCTGAGCCGACCAGTGTATATCCATTGCATGAGCGGGTTATCGAACACCTCGGTGGCCAGCGTGGCCCGCTTGCGCAATATCCGCCCCTCGACCCAGGCGAGCAACCCCGCCACCGGCACGCCCAGCACCGCCGTGCCCAGTAACGAGGGCCAGGATAACTGGCCGACGATACCGCCGGCGATCAACAGCGGCAGCAGGATCAGCAGGTATTTGCCGGTACGTCGTCCCAGGCAGGCCAGTTGCGTGGCCCAGGAAAACGGCTTCTTGCCGACATTCAGTCGCTGGTAAACCTGCTCGGCACGACGCACCCATTCGCGCCGGGGGACCACGCGCACCGATTGGTAACCGGTCACTTTGCCATGGTTGTATATCGGCGTGACATGCGCATTCACCCAGTAATGGTCCCCGTTCTTACAACGATTTTTGACAATCCCCATCCACTGCTTGCCGGCCTTGAGAGTCTCCCACATATCCTCGAACGCCGCCGGCGGCATGTCGGGGTGACGCACCACGTTGTGATTTTTGCCTTCCAGCTCCTCGCGCGGAAAACCGCTGACCTCGACAAACCCATCATTGGCATGAGTGATAATTCCTTTGAGATCGGTGGTGGTGATAATCCGGATGTCTTCGCTGTATTCCTTTTCAACGTTGGTGACGGGATAATTCTTTTTCATGGGGGCCTATGTCCAAAACTGCTTGAAAATCAACTTACTGCCAGCAGATAAAAACTGCTGCAAACCAAGGGTTTTCCCTATACAGGGTTAGCGTCACAAAACGGAAATTCTTTACTTTCTGGCACTAATTTTGTGCGGCGCGAACCTGCTGGAGCTGGCCGCACAGGGTTTCGGCGCCCTGCAGAATACGCACGGTATGGCGTTGCAGATGATCGGGCTGGATCATAAAAAGGTGATTGTGCGCCA
>NZ_JAVLAZ010000132.1:1373-4784 GCF_031581315.1 Thiohalophilus sp. | reverse complement strand
AGATAAACAAATTTGGTAATGGAGAAATGACATGAGCGGCGCATTATGGGTTTCAAAAACCGGTCTGGAAGCGCAGCAAAACCGGCTGAATGTCGTCAGTAATAACCTGGCCAACGTTAACACGACCGGTTTCAAACGGGACCGGGCGGTATTCGAGGATTTGCTGTATCAGAATGTGCGCCAGGCCGGCGGGCAAAGCAGTCAGGCGACGGAATTACCCTCCGGTCTGTCGCTTGGTACCGGCGTGCGTACCGTCGCGACGCAAAAGATGCATACCCAGGGTAGTCTGGTTCAGACCCAGAATCCCTATGATATGGCGATACAGGGCCAGGGTTTCTTCCAGGTACTGATGCCCAACGGCACCATGGCCTATACCCGCAGTGGCGAATTTCAGGTGAACAAGGACGGCGAGCTGGTAACCTCGTCCGGGTATCGGTTGCAACCGAATATCACGATCCCGGAAGACGCCACCAGTGTGACCATCGGTCGTGATGGAACCGTCTCGGCATTGCAGTCGGGCGATGCGGCCCCCACCCAGGTCGGCACGATCGAGCTGGCCGATTTTACCAACCCGGCCGGATTACAGCCGCGGGGTGAGAATCTGTATGTCCAGACCGGGGCCAGCGGTGATCCTCAGACCGGTTCGCCGGATTCCGAGAATTTTGGTGCCCTGTTTCAGGGGTCTCTGGAAACTTCCAACGTCAATGTGGTGGAAGAGCTGGTGAATATGATCGAAACCCAGCGCGCCTATGAAATGAATTCCAAGGCTATCTCCACCGCCGATCAGATGTTGCAGTTTGCCAACAACAACCTTTAACAGGTAAGACATTATGAATAGCAGAATGATTCTCATGTTCGCCGGGTGTCTGTTGCTGGCCAGTGGCTGCACTTTTGTGCCGAAAAAAACCGCCGAAGAAAAAAGCTACGAACCGGCCGAACCGGTGGTGGTCAATGTCCCGCGCAAGGATAACGGGGCGATTTATCAACCGGGCATGCGGGTCAGCCTGTTTGAAAATCCGACGGCCAGCCGGGTCGGCGATATCCTGACCATTTTGCTGCAAGAGGAAACCAGTGCGAGCGCCAGCTCCAGTACCAACAGCGCCAAGGATCAGCAGGTTGATATGCCCGGGCCGGAACTGGCAGGCGATCAGGTGACCCAGAATGGCAAACCGGTATTGCAGAACAATCTGGGCGCCAACCGACAATTTAATGGGCAGGGTGACAGTGACATGAGCAGCTCGTTTGAAGGCAAGCTGAGTGTCACCGTACACAAGGTGCTGGCCAACGGTAACCTGGTGGTCCGGGGGCAGAAAGTGTTGCTGCTCAATCAGTCTGATGAATATATTCGTTTCATGGGGATCGTCCGGCCACAGGATGTTAATCCCGATAACACGGTTTCATCCCACCGGGTGGCGGATGTCCGGGTGGCCTATTCCGGTGAGGGATTCATCGCCTCCGCCAACAGCATGGGTCCCCTGGCTCGATTCTTCCAGGGTCCGACCTGGCCGTATTAACCGATGACCATACCACTGTATCAAGTCGAGGATAGAAGCATGCTTTCCATAAAAGAACTGGGTTTCACAATTGTGGTTGGTCTGGTTTTTGTGCTCGGACTGTTGCCGGGTCTGGCCCAGGCCGAGCGCATCAAGGACGTGGCCAAGGTCGCCGGGGTACGCAGTAACCAGCTGGTCGGTTACGGTCTGGTGGTCGGTCTCAATGGCACTGGCGACGGTGGCGGAGCGGCCGCGCAACAGAGCCTGCGTAACATGATGACGCGTCTGGGCGTGCGTTTGCCCGACGGACAAAATCTGCAGGCGGACAATGTCGCGGTGGTGAGCATCCATGCGGAGTTGCCGCCATTTTCCAAACCGGGCAAGACGATTGATGTCACGGTCTCCTCGGTCGGTGGCGCCGACAGTCTGCGCGGTGGCTCACTCTTGATGACGCCCTTGCGCGGTGTGGATGACAATGTCTATGCCGTCGCCCAGGGGAATCTGATTGTCAGCGGTTTTGGCGCAGCCGGGAATGATGGTTCCAGCATTACTGTGAATGTGCCGACGGTCGGTCGCATCCCCAACGGCGCGACGGTTGAACGACTGGTCGATACGCCCTTTGGACAGGAAAAGGAGCTGGTGCTGAACCTGCATCATCCCGATTTCACCACCTCGACCCGCATGGCCCGGGTGATCAACCAGGCCGTTGGCAAAGGCACCGCCCATTCGGTGGATCCCGGTTCGGTCAGCGTGAATGCCCCGACGGATCCGGCGCAACGCGTGGCATTTGTCTCGATGCTGGAGAATCTCACGTTTACGCCGGGCGATTCCCCGGCCCGGGTGATCGTCAATTCACGCACCGGCACCGTCGTGATTGGCAAACATGTGCAGGTGACCCCCGCCGCCGTCGCCCACGGCAGCCTGACCGTGACCATTACGTCCGATCCCCTGGTCAGCCAGCCGGGTCCGCTGGCAGGCGGGGAAACCGCCGTGGTGCCGCGAACCGACATCGACGTGGAACAGGCCGACAGCCGGATGTTCAAATTTGCACCCGGTGTTTCCCTCGATGAAATCGTTCGGGCCGTTAACGAAGTCGGTGCTGCTCCGGGCGACCTGGTCGCCATCCTCGAAGCGCTCAAAGAAGCCGGCGCGCTGCGTGCCGAACTGGTGGTGATCTAAAACAGGTTCCAGGTCCTGGCCCCTGGAAATGAAATTACGACTGACGCTTCATAGATGGGCCTCTGGAAAATAACGCAGAGGACGCGGAGGCGCGGAGCCGCAGAGGAGGAATGAAAAATTGTTTCCTCCGCGTCAATGGCCTCCGCGATACTTCCAGGGATTCGAAAACTGACAGAGCGCCAGGTAGCGCTGCGCGCAACCTGGCCTACAACTGGATGATTAATCCGCAAATGAACGCCAATAAACGCGAATTAAATAATTAATATTTTGCGTCCATTCGCGTTCATTTGCGGACTCATTATTTGATTGTTCCTGTGTCCGCTCGTGACCTCTACATAGGTAAGCCCTTCTTGAGGTTTCTTCACGGAGGACACCATTATGCTGCAGGCCATGCTACGCGCGACCTGGCCCAACTTCCGGCCTCAACTTCGGGTCCCTGAATATTGGCATGGATGGTGCATATTCAGGGTATGTTAGCTCAACAACCTCCAGTTGCCGGTCTGTCGCAGTCGTCCAGCTATACGGATATGGCCGATCTGTCGCGCCTGCGCCATCAGTCCCAGCAGGATCCGCGCGCAACCCTGCGCGAAGTGGCCAAGCAGTTTGAGGGGGTGTTTATGCAGATGGTGCTCAAGAGCATGCGCGAGGCGAGCTTTGGCGATCCGATTTTCGATAGTAACCAGAGCGAACTGTATCGCGATATGTTCGACAAGCAGATTTCCCTGGAGATGACCCGGGG
>NZ_JAVLAZ010000132.1:0-1273 GCF_031581315.1 Thiohalophilus sp. | reverse complement strand
GTTCCTGCGCAGTAATCCCCGTTATGGCGAAGCCCTGCAACAATCGGCTTCGCCGGAACAGTTTGTTCGTTCCCTGCAACGTGCCGGCTATGCCACGGATCCCGAGTATGCCGACAAGGTACTCGACATTATGCAGCGTAATGTTCTGCAACAGCCCGTGGCTCGACAAAGTGTCGACCGCGTGCAGGCCACCGGTTAACCGATAAGAGGTAACGACGATTATGGCCAGTGGTGATCTGCTCGGTGTCAGTGTTTCGGGGGCGTTAGCGGCACAACGCGCCCTGTCCACGACCGGCCACAACATTGCCAACGCCAATACCGAGGGGTATTCCCGTCAGCGGGTGGACCTGGGAACACGCCCGCCCCAACTCGCCGGTAATGGCGCAATCGGCACCGGTGTGACGGTGAACAACGTCGAGCGGGTGTATGACGATTTTGTCGCCGGCGAGGTACGTACCAATACCTCGGCCGACAGTTCCCTGCGCGCCAATTATGAATACACCAGCCAGGTGGATAATCTGTTATCCGATCCCAACGCCGGTCTGGCACCGGCACTGCAAAGTTTCTTTTCCGCCGTTAACGGCGTCTCCGCCGATCCCTCTTCCACTTCGGCGCGACAGGTCATGCTGAGCGAAGCCCAGTCCCTGTCGGATCGTTTCCAGTATATGCACGATCGTTTTGATACCCTGCGCGAAGGGGCCACCGCAGAAATGAAAAGCGTGGTGACCGATATCAACGATCTGGCCACATCCATCGGGAAAATTAACGATAGCATCATCAATGCCCAGGAAATGAGTGGTCAGCCACCCAGCGATTTGCTCGATCAGCGGGATCGAATGGTACAGAAGCTGTCCGAACTGGTCTCGGTGCGGGTCAGCGAGCAGGATGATGGCCGTCTGAATGTTTTCATTGGAAATGGTCAGACGCTGGTAGTGGGCAGCGAAGTCTCCGAGATGGCCATCGAGAAAAGTCGTTTCGATCCCAACCATGCCGAAATTGTTTTCAAGGGCAATGCCAGCGACTCGGTAATCACCAAGTTTATTTCCGGCGGTCGCCTGGGCGGCATTCTGGAATTTCGTAACGGGGTACTGGATCCGGCCCAGAACGAGCTGGGTCGTATTGCCGTGGGCATTACCAAGACATTTAACGAACAGCACCGTCTTGGCATGGATCTGGAAAGCAAGCTGGGCGATAATTTCTTCACCCAGGCGGAGGAACTGGCCCCCAATATTCTGCCTAACGGTCGTAACCAGGGCGATTACAAGATCAGCGC
>NZ_JAVLAZ010000131.1:0-4840 GCF_031581315.1 Thiohalophilus sp. | reverse complement strand
ATTACAGAGATCGTGCTGTCAGCCCTGCACCTGACAATGCCTTGCAGGTTAACTTTTTGTTAACCCGGTGACAATATTTTGACATGGTGCCAGGCACTGATTAGTATTTCACCTGACCTCTAATAAACCACAACATTTACCGGTTAATTTTGCCTTGTGAATAATCCAGCCGACGATCATCTGCCCCACAACGACCCGGACAGGCTGGCACAGCATCTATTGCTGGTCGATTGCGACGATGAGCGAGCCGAAGAGCTGAGCCTGTTATTCGATTTCATCGATTACGGCAGCATCCAGCGTTGTGATTACGGCGAGTGGAAAGCGGCCAATCACAACGATGTGCAACTGGATGTGATTGTTCTGGGCCGACACTCGGAAGATGCCACCACGCTGGAAGAACTCAAGGCCCTGCACGATTACTTTCCCCGGGAGATCCCCATTCTTCTGGTCAGTGAACGCGGCAATCCCGATAACGACAGCCGTTTTGCCGGGGGCTATATTGCCGGCAAGATCGAATATCCCCTCAAATATCGCCAGCTCTATCATGCCCTGCATCAGGCTGATATCCATCGGCGCCAGGTTGAACAGCCCGGCAGCGGATCCCAGACCCTCTTCCGCAGCCTGGTGGGGAAAAGTGCGGCGATTCAGGAGGTGCGCAAACAGATCGAGCAGGTGGCCGGCGCCGATGCCAATGTCCTGATTCTCGGGGAATCAGGCACAGGCAAGGAAGTGGTCGCGCGGAATCTGCATTATCATTCCGGTCGCCGGCAAAAACCGTTCGTGCCGGTTAACTGCGGCGCTATCCCGCCCGATCTGCTCGAAAGTGAGCTGTTCGGGCATGAAAAAGGCGCCTTTACCGGCGCCCTGACCGCCCGCCAGGGGCGCTTTGAAATGGCGCGGGGCGGCACCCTGTTTCTGGATGAAATCGGTGATATGCCGTTGTCCATGCAGGTCAAGCTGTTGCGGGTCATTCAGGAGCGGTTGTTTGAGCGGGTCGGCAGCAACAAGAGCATCGAAGCCGATGTGCGGATTGTCGCCGCGACCCATCGTGACCTTGAAGAGGAGATCAGTGCCGGACGTTTCCGCGAGGATCTCTATTACCGGCTGAATGTGTTTCCCATCGAAATGCCACCCCTGCGCGAGCGTCGTGGCGACATTCCGCTGCTGATTGGCGAGCTGGTGACCCGCATCGAGCACGAACAGCAGCGTTCGGTGCGGTTCACCCGGCCGGCGCTGGTGGCGCTGAGCGACTATGAATGGCTGGGTAACGTACGCGAGCTGGCCAATCTCATCGAGCGACTGGTGATCATGTTCCCCAACGGGCTGGTGGATGTCCGGGATCTGCCGGAGAAATACCGTGACGGTATCGAAGTTGAGGTGCTCGAATCTGAGATTGAGGACGACGCGCTGCTGGAGCTGGATGTCCAGCCACAGCGGCAGGTGGCCGGCGAGCCGGCGCGTCTGCCCACCGACGGCCTGGATCTGCGCGAACATCTGCAGGAAATCGAGTATTCCCTCATCAAGCAGGCGCTGGATGATGCCGAAGGGGTGGTGGCGCATGCCGCCAAGCGCCTGAATATGCGCCGTACCACCCTGGTGGAGAAAATGCGCAAGCTCGGCCTGCAACGGGTCGAAACCGCCTGAACCGCCCTGTCCCGCGGTGACAGGATTTTGACCCCCGACGATTTCAAACTCCCAACTTGTTGAATTTCAATAGAAACCGATTCAGGCACGGTTCTTGCTCCTGGTTTCCTGTGTGTCAATTTAGGCGTCATAGGAATGCAACCGGACGAGTACCGTATGGCAGAAGAAACCCCCAGTCAGTCCCGGGCCCTGGAAGAGGCGTTCAATACCTTCAACCAGCTCTCCCGTCAGCTGACCGAGTCCTACCAGATCCTGGAATCGCGGGTGACCGAACTGAACCAGGAACTGGCTGCCGCGCATGACGAGCGGTTTCGCGAACTGACTGAAAAGGAACGGCTGGCCAACCGCCTCGCTCTGCTGCTGGACGTGCTGCCCGGCGGCGTGGTGGTGCTCGACGGTCAGGGGCAGATCCAGGAACACAATCCCGCCGCCGGCGAATTGCTGGGCGAACCGTTGCTGCAACAACCCTGGTCCGCCGTGATCGCCCGCGCCTTTGCTCCCGGGCCGGATGATGGCACCGACGTTTCATTACGCGACGGTCGTCGGGTGAACATCTCTACCTGCCCGCTGGGCGCCGAGCCGGGACAGATCCTGTTGCTGATGGACGTGACCGAAATCCGGCGCATGCAGGATCGCCTCAACCAGCAACAACGCCTGGCGGCCATGGGCGAAACTGCCGCCTCCCTGGCACACCAGATTCGCACCCCAATCGCCTCGGCATTGTTATATGCCTCGCAACTGAAACGACAGACCCTCAAAGACGAGGATCGCATCCATGCCGCGGAGAAAATTTTTTCGCGCCTGCGCCATCTGGAGCAGGTGATCGACAACATGTTGATGTACGCGCGTCGCGGTACCGTCAGCGAAGAATCGTTTACCGCCGGCGATCTGTTCCGGGATCTGCAGGCCAATATCGAAACCAGCCTGCGCCACAGCGGTATCCAGTTCGAGTCTTATGATGACAGTGACGGTCGCGTGATACAGGGCAATCGACAGATGTTGCTCAGCGGGCTGTTGAACCTGGCCATGAATGCGATTCAGGTCATGCCCGACGGGGGCTGTCTGACACTGGGCGCCGAAAGCGATGGGCAGTCGCTGGTGATCCGGATCAGCGATACCGGCCCGGGGATTGCGGCCGACAAACAGGCGGAAATTTTCAGTCCCTTCTATACCACCCGCAAGGATGGCACGGGGCTGGGGCTGGCTGTGGTTGAGGCGATTACCCGCAACCACAAAGGACGGATTGAACTGGAATCGCAGCCCGGCAAGGGCACGACGTTTATTTTGTATCTGCCGGTTCAGGCCGATGACCGCCAACAACCGGGCGAACAGATGGCCGGGCAACTGGCATAACTCAACGAGGAGGCAGAGATGACTGCATCCAGCATACTGGTGGTGGAAGATGACGACGCCCTGGCGGAAGCGCTGCAGGACACCCTGAAGCTTGCCGGGTATGAGAGTGTTGTGACAGCCAACGGTCTCGAGGCGTTGCGGGCGATGGAACAGCAGCACTTCGATATCGTGGTCAGCGATATCAACATGCCGAAGATGGATGGCGAAACCCTGCTCAAGCGGCTGCGTAGCCAGTATCCCGATACCCCTGTCATGTTGATGACCGCTTACGGAACGATTCAGCAGGCGGTGGATGCCATGCGCGAAGGCGCCGCCGACTATCTGGTGAAGCCCTTTGAGGCCGAAGTGCTGGTCAACATGGTGGGACAGTACATCGGTCAGCCCGAAGCCGAAACCGACATGGTGGCCGTGGCACCGTCTTCCCAGGAGCTGGCCGCCATGGCGCGCAAGGTGGCCGACAGCGAGGCCACGGTCATGATCACCGGCGAAAGCGGGGTCGGCAAGGAAGTCCTGGCGCGCTTCGTTCATCAACATTCCGGTCGCGCCGAACAGCCATTCGTGGCGATCAACTGCGCCGCAATTCCCGAGAATATGCTGGAAGCCACGCTGTTCGGCTATGAAAAAGGGGCCTATACCGGTGCCTACAAGGCCAGCCCCGGCAAGTTCGAACAGGCCCAGGGTGGCACGCTGTTGCTGGATGAAATCTCGGAAATGGATATCGGCCTGCAGGCCAAGTTGCTGCGTGTCTTGCAGGAGCGTGAAGTGGAGCGTCTGGGAGGCAATAATGTCATTCAGCTGGATGTCCGGGTGCTGGCGACCTCGAATCGCGATATGCGTCAGGTGGTGGCTGAAGGCCGGTTTCGCGAGGATCTGTTTTACCGTCTGAATGTGTTCCCCCTGCACCTGCAGCCTTTGCGCGAACGGATTGAGGATATCGGCCCGCTCGCCGAGCGTTTGCTGGAAAAGCAGGCGCGTAACGAGGGACGGATTATTCCGCGACTGGATGAAGCCGCAGTGCAACGACTGCAAAGCCATTGTTGGCCCGGCAACATTCGCGAACTGGATAACGTGATGCAGCGAGCCATGATTTTGCAAAATGGCGAGTCGATCGAGGCCGGCGATATTCATTTTGAAACGGCCACAGTGCCTGTCCAGGAGACCGCGGCGATTACCCCGGCACCGGTCGCAACATCACAACCGATGCCGGCTGCGCAGTCTGACGCGGAAAATGAAACGGATGCCGATTCGCTGAATCAGGATCTGCGTCATCGAGAATGGGATCTGATCCTCAATGCCATTAAAAAATATGGCAGTCGCAAGGTCACGGCCGAGCAGCTGGGCATCAGTCAGCGCACCCTGCGTTACAAGCTGGCCCGGATGCGCGAGGCCGGGATCCGTGTCCCCGAAGCCAACGGCTTTGAAACCGCCTGAATGAATTAGATCTATCCAAGACGGAGAGTGAACCGATGAGCAACACGACGATTACCCCCGATATGCTGCTGGCCCAGATGCGGTCCATGGCAACCCAGGCCCAGGGTGCGCAAACCCAGGGTATCCAGGGCAATGAGGAAACCGTCAATGGCCAGTCCGACTTTGCCGATCTGCTCAAACAGTCCATCAACGAAGTGAATAACGCCTCGCAGGAAGCCAAGCAGCTGACAGATGCCTTTCAGCAGGGCGACCCCAATGTGCAGTTATCCGAGGTGATGATCGCCATGCAAAAGTCCAGTGTCTCATTTGAGGCGATGCTGCAGGTGCGTAACAAACTGGTTAGTGCCTACCAGGAAATCATGAATATGCAGGTGTGAGGCGTGAAGTAGCGAGGTCGCCAGATGGTTGAGGG
>NZ_JAVLAZ010000130.1:0-4846 GCF_031581315.1 Thiohalophilus sp. | reverse complement strand
GCTGGTCAGCAGCCAGGGTGAGGTGAAATACGGCCGGCTGGTGCTGGGACTCGGTGCCACGCCAAGAGAGTTGCCGTTGCAGGGGGACGCCGCCGATCAGGTGATGAGTGTCAACGACCTCACGGCCTATCGCACGTTTCGTCAGCAACTGGAGGGCAAGCAGCAGATCAGCGTGATCGGTCCCGGCCTGGTGGGATGCGAGTTCGCCAATGATCTGTTGCGCAGCGGCCATCGAGTCCAGGTGATCGGGCCGGACCCGTATCCGCTGAGTCTGTTGTTGCCCGAAGCGGTCGGTCAGCGCATGCAAAAAGTGCTGGCGGAGAAAGGTTTTGAGTGGTATCTGGAGCGCACAGTGGATCGAATCGATCGGCAGGATGGAACGCTACAACTGACCCTCTCCGACGCGACCGTACTGCAGAGCGATTTTGTCCTGTCCGCCGCCGGGTTGGTGCCCAATATTGAACTGGCCCGGGCTGCGGGATTAAAGGTCAATCGTGGGATAGAGGTGGATCGCCGGCTGGCCGCCAGCGCCCCGGATATCTATGCCCTTGGCGATTGTGCCGAAGTCGACGGTTTGTGGTTGCCGTATGTGATGCCGATCATGAATGCGGCGCGGGCGCTGGCCAAAACCCTCGCCGGCGAGCCGACCGATCTGGTTTATCCGCCCATGCCGGTGGTGGTCAAAACACCGGACTTTCCGCTGGTTATCTCGCCACCGCCGAAAGCCGCGGGCGACGGGCAATGGCAAATCGACAGCGATGACAGTGGCCTGCGGGCCCTGTTTGTCGATGCGGATGAGCAGGTGCTGGGATTTATCCTGACGGAAGATAAAACAAAGGAAAAGCAAAGCCTGGCCAAACAGCTGCCCAACGTGCTGGACAACTGAATACCGCAACACAGGGCAGGGCCGGAATCACAGGTCCGTTTTGTCCGCCAGCATCAGCCGGTTGCGCCCGGCTTGTTTGGCTCGATAGAGCGCCGCGTCGGCTGCCCGGGCCAGGTTGCCGGCATCATCGCTCAGTGTGCTGTCGATGACGCCGGCACTGAAGGTGCAGTAAATTTCTCCGTCGTGGGTATGTTGTCGCAAGCGGGCAAAATCGATCCGAATCGTGTCGATCACCTCACTGGCTGCTTCGGCGGGCGTATTGGGCATGATAATCGCAAACTCTTCCCCGCCGTAACGGCCGATATAATCGCTGCCGCGCAGCCGCTGGCGTAGCAGCCGTGACAGCGACTGGATCACCTGATCGCCGATACCGTGTCCGTAATTATCGTTGACCTGTTTGAAGCGATCGATGTCGAGCATGACATAGCTGAGCATGTCACCGTGACGGGATGCCCGTTGCAACTCACGGTGGAAAAGATCGAACAGGGTGGTATGGTTATACAGGCCGGTCAGACTATCTCTGAGCATCAACGCACGCAGTTCGCGAAAACGTCGGGTACGTGAACGTACCGCCGCCACCAGGTGAGCGGCACTGATCGGCTTGGTAAGAAAGTCATCGCCATGCTGGATGACATCGAGCTGTTTTTCCAGGTCGCTTTCGGCCGAGAGAAACACAATCGGGGTGGCGAGATTGCTTTCTTTCTGGCGCACCAGTTCCGACAGCTCTTTGCCGCTGCATCTGGGCATGTAGAGATCCATCAGAATCAGTTCCGGTGAGAAGCCGGAAATCGCCTCCATGATCTGCATGGGGTCGGTGATGTATTGCACCTCCATGCCGGCCTGTTGCAGATGCGCGGCATAAAATTCGGCAGCCGGCTGTGAGTCCTCGACGATGAGAATGCGACAGGGCGGGTGCGGCTCTTCGTGACTGAAATGGTCCAGTGTATCGATCAGGTCGATGATATTGGCCGGCTTGAGAAAATAGGCCTGAATGCCGCTGCGGACTGCCTGCAGCCGATGCGCAGTATCGCCGTTGTCCGTGATCAGCAGCGTTGGCGCCTGTTGTGCCAGCGGGGCAAAACGCGACAGTTCGGTCGGATCTGTCTCTGCCAGCGAACAGGTCAGCACAATGGCGGCAGGCAGCTGCTGTTGCAGTTGTTGTTGTAACAGACGGGGCTCGTCGAACAGCTCGATGGTATAGCCGTAGTTGCGTATTTCCCCGGCCAGTTCATGGGCATAGTGATCGGCTTCATCGAGAATATAGATAAGCCGCCCGGCTGACGGATCTGCCGCTTTGGCGCCGGGATCCATTCGCTTGTCCGGTGCCTGTCGGGACAATTCCCGCAGCTGGTTCAGATGCAGGTTGATCTGTTGCGATAACGCATCGGGAATCTCGGTCCGATCGTCCAGGTTCAGCAGGGCCTGCTCGATCTGCCGACACGCTGCTGTGACCTGCGCGAAGCCGTAGCTGGCGCCGGAGCCGGCCAGGGTGTGGCACAGCCGGATCAGTTCCTGGCGAATGGTAGCATCGGGGGCCGTCAGCAGTTGTTGCCAGAGCCGATCGATCACGGCGATCTTGTCCGGCAACTGGCGGGCATAATCCTGGTGCAGTCGCTCGAGTCTGGCCTGTATGTCCGATACGTTGCTGTTCATGGGGTGTTTTTGTGTTGTCGTGGCGCGTGTTCGGGTTCCGGGATGATGGCCCGTCAGTGGCAGGGCTATCGGCAACCCTGATACGTTCAAGTATGGTTCAAAAACCGACAAATGAAAAACACGGGCAGGCAAACCCCGCGGGCGCGGCCAATTTGATAAACTGCGCCCCATGGATATTTCCGGCATTCTCGATCCCCTCAACGACGCCCAGCGCCAGGCGGTCTGCGCCCCGACCGGCAATGTCCGGGTGCTGGCCGGCGCCGGCAGCGGCAAAACCCGGGTACTGGTGCATCGCATTGCCTGGCTGCTGCAGGCCGAGAATGTCTCCCCCTATGGCATTCTGGCGGTGACCTTCACCAACAAGGCCGCCGGCGAGATGCGTTCGCGCATCGAGCAGTTGCTGGGCATTCCCGCGGCCGGGCTGTGGGTGGGCACCTTTCACGGTATCGCTCATCGCCTGCTGCGCGCGCACTGGAAAGAAGTCGAATTGCCACAGGGCTTTCAGATTATGGACAGCGAGGATCAGCTGCGCGCGGTCAAACGGGTGGTGCGCGAAATGGGACTGGACGAGGAGCACTGGTCGCCGCGCGAGGCACAGTGGTTTATCAATGCGCGCAAGGACGAAGGCCTGCGGCCGCAGCATCTGGAACATCATGGCGATCCCTGGCAACGACACATGATCGCCATTTACGAAAATTATGAAGCCGCCTGCCGGCGGGCCGGGCTGGTGGATTTTGCCGAGTTGTTGTTACGCGCCCACGAGCTGTGGCTTAAACACCCCGATGTTCTCGGCCATTATCAGCGTCGCTTCGGGCATATCCTGGTGGACGAGTTCCAGGACACCAACACCATTCAGTACGCGTTTGTGCGCCTGCTGGCGGGGCAAACCGGCCAGGTGTTCGCCGTCGGCGACGACGATCAGTCCATCTATGGCTGGCGTGGCGCCCGGGTGGAAAACATTCATCAGTTTGCCAGCGATTTTGCCAACACGCAGACCTTTCGCCTGGAACAGAATTACCGCTCCACCTCGACGATCCTCAACGCGGCCAATGCCCTGATTGCCAACAATACCGATCGGCTCGGCAAGAGTTTGTGGACCGCGGGCGAGGAGGGCGAGCCGATCCGGCTGTATGGTGCCTTCAATGAGCAGGAAGAAGCGCGCTATATTGTCGAACAGATTGAGGGCTGGATTGAGCAGGGCGGCGCGCGCAGTGAATGCGCCCTGCTGTACCGTTCCAATGCCCAGTCGCGAGTGCTGGAACAGGCCCTGCTCCAGGAGCGCATCCCGTACCGGGTGTATGGCGGACTGCGCTTTTTCCAGCGCCAGGAAATCAAGGACGCACTGGCCTATCTGCGCCTGGCGGTCAATCACGAGGACGATGCCTCGCTGGAGCGCATCATCAATGTCCCGACCCGCGGGATCGGCAGTCGCACGATTACCTCGCTGCGCGAGACGGCCCGCAACAGCGGGATGTCCCTGTGGCGGGCGATATACCACCTGATCGAACACAAGCAGCTGTCGGCCCGCGCGCTGGGGGCCTTGCAGAACTTTGTGCATTTGATCGAGACGCTGGGTCATGAGATTCGCGATCTGGAGTTGCATGAACAGATCGAACAGGCGATCCAGGCCAGTGGTCTGATCGCGCACTATGAAAAGGAAAAGGGCGAGCGCGGCCAGGTCCGGATCGAAAACCTCGAGGAGCTGGTCAGTGCCGGACGCGATTTCACCCCGGAACCGGTGGAAGATGGCGAGCCCGAACTCCAGCCACTGGAAGCGTTTCTGGCCGATGCCGCGCTGGAGGCGGGCGAACGCCAGGCCGATGAATGGGACGACTGCGTGCAGCTGATGACCCTGCACTCGGCCAAGGGGCTGGAGTTCAAACAGGTCTTCATGTGTGGCATGGAAGAAGGGCTGTTCCCCCATCGCCTGTCGGCGGAAGACCCCGGCCGGCTGGAAGAGGAACGCCGCCTCTGTTACGTGGGCATGACCCGTGCCATGGCGCAGCTGACCCTGTGCTATGCCGAAAAGCGCCGCCTGTACGGCGAAGAGCATTACGCCAAACCGTCGCGCTTTCTCAAGGAGGTACCCCCCGAATTGATCGAGGAGCAGCGTCTGACCGGCGTGGTGACGCCGGCGGCCAGTTTCTCCACCGGCAGTGGCGATATCTCGTTCAACGAGTCGGCGTTTATCCTGGGCCAGCGCGTCTGCCATGAAACCTTCGGCGAGGGCGTGGTACTGAACTACGAAGGCGAGGGCCGTCACGCCCGGGTGCAGGTCAACTTCGAATCCGAAGGCAGTAAATGGCT
>NZ_JAVLAZ010000129.1:3004-4876 GCF_031581315.1 Thiohalophilus sp. | reverse complement strand
TGCTGTGCTTCACGCAGCTGGCTGACATCCTGGACAGTACAGATAAAATACTCAACCCCTTCAATCTGGGTCATATCCAGCGCAATTCTCACGGAACGGAGTCGGCCATCATTTGACTTGATCCGGTATTCCCGGAACTTATTCTCGATTTTCTGGCTTTTTATTTGCTCTTTGTTATCAAATGACTCGAGGGTCTTGCTGAACTCATTGGCCTCCACTTCCGGCATTAAACCGGCAATACTATAGTCAATCAAGCTGCTTTTATCCCTACCAAAAATTTCCATCGCGGCTTTGTTAGCTGTCAGCACCATGCCATTACGGTTTAGTGTCAAGATCCCTTCCGCGGAGATATCCAATACGCTGTTAACGAAAGCATTGGTTGTCTTCAGCTCCTTGTTAATGCGTTGCAATACGTTAAACCGGAAATACACAAAAGCCAGCAGACCAATACTCATCAGCGCCAGGACCAGATAAGCAACACGCTGATGGTCCCAGAACACCGGTTCCGGATGCCAGCGAGAATAGATCGTCCCGTAAGCTTCTGACGCCAGGACGGTCTGCAATGCTCTATCGAGCTTCTGTGCCAGTTCCGGTTGTTGTTGATTCACGCCGATCGCCCGGGGTACTTCGCGAAGCGGCTCCCCCAGTGCCTGTATGTTGCCTTTCAGCCGCAGGTTCCTGGCGATATATTTTGCGATGGGAGTCGGGTATATGATTGCATCGATCTTGTCTGTCGCCAGCTCCAACAAGGCATCTGCCAGATGCGGATATTCACGGCTTCTGATGGTCGATTCCTGGCTCAAAATCCTGACACCGATATTATCGCGAACAACGCCGACAATATAACGGGAGCCTCTCAGGTCACTCAGGCGATCGAACCACCCCTTGTCCTCCAGAACCAGGAGCGAGACAGGTATCGTATTGATCGGACGGGTGAAGGTAACAAAGGCTTTTCTTCGCTCGGTCACCCCCAGATTTGGAATGATATCCGCCTGGCCGCTTTTCAGCTGCGCGAATGCCTCATCCCAGGAGGAGACCGGGACATATTTAACCGTCACACCGGCCCGCGAGGCCACTTCTTCCATGACTTCGATACCGAAGCCTGTTGGTAAGTTGTTGACTGTCACGCTATAAATCGGCGGGAACCGTTCAGGAAAAACGGCCACAACCGTCCGCCCGGCATCCCCGGAGCCGTGCTGTTCGACATTGGCGCTAAAGCCGGTCTGCCAGGTCAATACCAGCAGCAGCCAGGCGAGAAATTGGCGTGTGCATCGTCCCATACCGGTGATTTTTTATCCCTTTTCCTTATTATAATTGACTATATCGTCAAGCTACTGAATTACCTTAACTTTATCACCGGTATGACCAGCCCGGCGACTCGACCAACGCCGGTTCGAACGCAGAGGCTCCTCCTGGGCTGATAATGTAATGCCGTCAATCAAGCGTCTCGGTAGCCACTTCTGCTACTCTAACAACGTTCCCGATACCCACAAGGCTCTGATTCGCAGGTCCCCGTTTTATGTTGCGCTTCACCGCTCTGCCGCCATTGGCGCTTTACATCCACTTCCCCTGGTGTACGCGCAAATGTCCCTATTGCGATTTCAATTCCCATACCCTGAGCGAAGCGCTGCCGGAACGGGCCTATATCGATGCCCTGCTGCGGGATCTGGAACAGGACCTGCCCCGGATCTGGGGGCGCCGGATCATCTCGATTTTTATGGGCGGCGGCACGCCCAGCCTGTTTTCGCCCGAATCGCTGGAATACCTGCTCTCGCAACTGCGCGCCCGGCTGGCCCTGGCCGCCGATTGCGAGATTACCCTGGAGGCCAATCCCGGCTCGTCCGAGGCGGCCAAGTTCGCCGAGTTTCGCGC
>NZ_JAVLAZ010000129.1:0-2904 GCF_031581315.1 Thiohalophilus sp. | reverse complement strand
CGGCCCGGGCGCCAGTGCCGGCATAACCGCAATTACTGGGAATTCGGTGATTACCTGGGAATCGGCGCCGGGGCCCATGACAAGCTGAGCGATGCCGCCGCCGGGCGCATCGTGCGTCGCAGCAAGCAACGCGGACCACAAGACTATTTACAGGCCACCGATTTCGTGCAGAACGAACAATGCCCCGACCAGGACGATATCCTGTTCGAGTTCATGCTTAACGCCCTGCGCCTCAATGACGGTTTTGAACTCGCCCTGTTCGAGCAGCATACCGGCCTGTCCCGCGACGTGTTGCAGGCGCCATTGCAACAGGCCGTCGCCGATGGCTTGATCGAACAGGCGGATGACCCCATACAAACCAGTATGCGCGGACGACAATATCTCAACGATCTGCTCGCCCGGTTTTTACCCGATGCTGGATGAAGTCAGCATCGCCTGTCCCTACTGCGGCGAGGTATTCACCACCGTGGTGGACTATTCCGCCGGCGACCAGGAGTACATCGAGGACTGCTATGTCTGTTGCCGTCCGATCCGCTTTAGCGTTATGGTGGATATCAACGGTGAACTGGCCGAGGTCATCACCCGACAAGACAATGAGTGACGATAACGACGACCGCTACCAGGCGATCTCCTGTGCCGACTACAGCCGCTATGAGCTGTGGATCCTGCACGAGCAACGCCTGCAACTTGCCTGGCGCGATGCGCAGGGCCAGGAATACATCGGTCTGCTGCAACCGCTCGATTTACAATCCCGCAGCGGGCAGGAATTTCTGATCGCCAAACCGGTCAGCGGCGGTGACACCCTCCACATTCGCCTGGATCGGATCCTGCGCTGCAACCCGGATGAAGCCTGATGCATACCCGCGACCGCGACATCGACACCTACACCACCAAGGACGGCTCACAAATCCGCGAGCTGATGCACCCCGACGTGCACGGCAACCGCAACCAGAGCCTGGCCGAAGCCATCGTTTCACCCGGCGAGATCACCCAGCTGCATCGCCATGGCAAGAGCGAGGAGCTCTATCACATCACCCGCGGTCGTGGACTGATGACCCTGGGCGAGGAGGAGTTCGAGGTGAATGTCGGCGATACCGTCGCCATCGCCCCCGGTACCGCGCACCGCATCCGGAACACCGGCGAGGAGCCGCTGCATATCCTGTGCAGCTGTTCCCCGCCCTACGCCCACGACGACACCGAATTGCTGGACTAAACCATGCGCATCGGGATCGATCTGGGCGGCACCAAGATCGAGGGCATCCTGCTCGATGAGCAGGGCGCCGAACAAACCCGCCAACGCATCGATACCCCGCGCAACGACTATCCGGCCACCGTGCAGGCGGTCGTCGATCTCGTCAAACAACTGGAACGCGAACTCGACAAACCGGCGACAGTGGGCATGGGCATCCCCGGCGCCATCTCGCCGGCCAGCGGCCGGGTCAAGAACGCCAACTCCACCTGGCTGATCGGCCAGCCGTTGCAGGACGATCTGCAACAGCAACTCGACCGTGAAATCAAAATCGAAAACGACGCCAACTGTTTTGTCGTCTCCGAAGCGACCGACGGCGCGGCACAGGGGGCCGATGTCGTCTTTGGCGTGATCATCGGCACCGGGACCGGCGGCGGTGTGTACGTACGGGGCAACTCGATCGTCGGTCTCAACGCCATCGCCGGCGAATGGGGCCACAATCCCCTGCCCTGGCCCACCCCCGATGAATACCCGGGCCGGGATTGTTACTGCGGCAAAAAAGGCTGCATCGAAACCTGGCTCTCCGGCCCCGGCTTCAGCCGCGATCACCAGCTCAGCGGCGGCGGCCATCTACCGGCGCCCGAAATCGCGCAACTGGCCGCACAGGGCAACACCCTGGCCGAAGCCTCACTGGAGCGCTACGAACAACGCCTGGCCAAAAGTCTGGCCTCGGTAATCAACATCCTGGATCCGCAAATCATCGTGCTGGGCGGCGGCATGTCCAACATCCGGCGCCTGTACGACAACGTCCCCAAACTCTGGACCACCTACGTCTTCTCCGATCGGGTCGACACCAAACTGGTGCCGCCGAAGCATGGGGATTCCAGTGGCGTCAGGGGCGCGGCGTGGTTGTGGGAATAGGTAACGTTTGAAAAAGCGGGAATGACAGAGTTTTCACATTGACACCTAACAGCATCACATAGCTTTCAAGGTAAATCAGCAGGTATACCTTCGGGCTCCAACTCTGTACGTGAAACCAGCTTTACTTCTGTATCAATATCAATGACGTACTTAATCCTTTTAAGCTCACCGTAGTCACTATATACACCAACCACTAACTCTTCAGGGGTAATAGCACGCATTCTTGGCGTGAAGTCTTTTTGCCGCTCTGAAGAAAAATATCAAGTACGTACACACCATTTTCACCCACCAGGAACACGCCTACAGTATCGTCCTTCCATGTGGTTTTTGTGTTTATTGCATATGCAACCACAGCCTTGAAATTATCAGTCACTTCTCTTGTCTGGCTGGTGTATATCTTGTTTACATTTACACCATCAACATGAAAATAATTAATTATTCTTTCATCTGCATGAACATTACTGCCTACAACCAGAGTCGCAAATAGAATTTATCTTAATTTCATAAACTTTACATTCAACATAAGTCAGAAATCAGAAAAGTGGTGGTGACAAACGAGAATTATTCGTATTACCATGTGTCACCGACCCCTTTTATTAGAGCATAGTTGTTGCGAATATTAGAGTTATCTGCGCTCTGACCCCGGTATTTTTGTTTGCTGAATATTATTGTTGTGCTGGCATATCGATAAAACATCATTATTCCAACTCAGAACATGGATTCGATTTTAGAAATTTAATTAGTTCTTCGCCTTGACCGAAGCTTTGCGCAGATGGCGTCTGTGATCTTGACAC
>NZ_JAVLAZ010000037.1:0-25788 GCF_031581315.1 Thiohalophilus sp. | reverse complement strand
CATTCAGACGATAAGAGAATTGTATGCCGTCAGGCCACGTGAATCTGCACAACAAGAAGGGAGCCGCTTGAGGCAATGAAGCTCATTATTGGTTTAATTATCGTCAGTAGTGCCGTATTCGGTGGCTTTATGCTGGCCGGTGGACACATGCTGGCGCTGTATCAACCGGCGGAATACATAATTATCGGTGGGGGCGCGTTGGGCGCCTTTATTATTGCCAATCCGCCACGGGTCATCATGGCCGCTTTCAAGGGTGTCCCTGCCCTGCTCAAGGGAGCGAAATACAACAAGCAGACCTATATGGAACTGCTGGCCCTGATGTTTAACCTGTTTGGCAAGGCACGCAAGGAAGGGCTGATGGCGCTGGAAAGCGACATTGACGAGCCTGAGCAGAGTGAGATTTTTACCGCTTATCCCAAATTGATGAGCAATCATCATCTGATTGAATTCATCTGCGACTATCTGCGTCTGATGGTCGGCGGCAACATGAATGCTTTCGAAATCGAACAGCTAATGGACGTCGAGCTCGAAACCCATCACCATGAAATTTCCCAGCCCAGTCATGCTGTTACAATTGCCTCGGACGGCCTGCCGGGTTTCGGTATTGTCGCGGCGGTCATGGGGGTCGTCGTGACCATGGGCTATATCAGCGAACCGCCGGAAGTGCTGGGTATGAAGGTCGCCGCCGCCCTGGTCGGTACCTTCCTGGGGATTTTGCTGGCCTACGGTTTTGTCGGCCCCATGGCGAGCGCAATGTCCAGCCGGGAAGAAGAAGAAGGCAAGCTGCTCGAATGCGCCAAGATCTGCATCATGGCTACGCTGAACGGCTATACCCCGCAAATTGCGGTCGAATTTGGCCGTAAGGCGCTATACAGCCACAATCGTCCCGGATTCCTTGAGCTTGAGGAGTATATCAAGGAACAGAAGAAGTAATCTGACGGATTATCAGCGTGGCCGCCGAGGACAAAAAACAACCCATCGTCATCAAGAAAGTCGTCAAAAAGGGCGGCGGTCACCATGGCGGCTCCTGGAAAGTCGCCTATGCCGACTTCGTGACGGCAATGATGGCGTTTTTCCTGCTGCTTTGGTTGCTTGGGATCTCCGATGACGCCTTGCGCGAGGGAATTTCCGACTGGTTTCAGAATCCGTCCGCTATACAGGGGCCGGGCGGTGCCAGTACCAGCATGATCAAGCTGGGGGGGACCAAGGATATTCCCAAAGGCGAAGGTCGCAAGTCCGAGCAGCATGCCCCGCAAGTTGACCCTGTCGAGCAAACCGAGCAGGAAAATATCAAGGAGCGTGTCCGCGAAGTGATACGTCAGCAGGATAAAAAGCAACTCGACCAATTATTACAAAAACTGAAAGCGGCCATTGAGAGCAGTGATCAGCTGAAGAATTTCAAGGATCAACTGCTGCTGGAAATTACGCCGGAAGGGTTGCGAGTACAGATTGTCGACAAGAAAAACCGACCCATGTTCGATCTGGGCAGCGATCAGCTCAAATCCTATACCCGTGAAATTCTGCAAAATATTTCCCAGGTCATTGCCGCCAACGTGCCGAACAAGGTGAGTATTGCCGGCCATACTGATGCCACGCCTTTCCCCAAAGGCTATATCGAGTATGAGGACCAGTACGGCAACGATTATCGCAAGCCCTATTCCAATTGGGAGCTGTCAGCTGATCGCGCCAATGCCGCGCGACGTGAACTCGTTGAAGGGGGAATGCCATCGGAACAGCTCGGTCGGGTGGTCGGCCTGGCCGACTCGGTCCTGTTCGACAAGGAAAACCCGTACAACCCTGTGAACCGGCGCATCAGTATCGTCGTGCTGAACAGGGATGCAGAGCAGGCCCTGATGGAAGGCGAGGGCAAGATGGATACCCTCGAAATCAAACCAGACCAGCCTGCCTCGGAATAGTCGCGTCACTTTCAGGCCTGGCCGGGAAAAAAACGCGGAGGACGCGGAGCCGCAGAGTCGCGGAGAAGAATAATAAAATTATATAAGTAGGACCCTACAGGCTGTTATCGATATCTCAATCGGACATTCTCGCCTTTTGCGATATACGTCGTTATTAACTCACTTTTCGCATTTCAAATCAAAATGAATTCTCTGCGTCTTTGCGGCTCCGCGTCCTCCGCGTAATTGACAGAAAATCCAAAAAATGACGCTCAATGGTTATCCTGTTCCAGCGATTCGAGCAGGTTCAGGTAGCTTTTGTAACGCTGCGGACTGATTTCACCGGCTTGGACCGCCGCGCGGACGGCACAGCCGGGCTCCTGGCGATGCAGGCAATCGCGGAATTTGCATTGCGATCGAAACGTGTCGAACTCACGAAAGCCTGCCGCCAGATCGGCCGGGCCGACCTGCCACAGACCGAATTCACGGATGCCCGGTGAGTCGATGATATTGCCGTCTCGTTCGGGCAAGTGATAGAGCCGGGCGGTGGTGGTGGTGTGGGTTCCCTTGTTGGTTGCCATGGAGACATCGCCGACCCGGGCATCGACTTCGGGTAACAGGGCGTTGATCAGGGAGGATTTGCCCACGCCCGACTGGCCGACGACGATATTGTTACGCCCGTTCAGAATCTGATGCAGTGTGTCGAAGCCATTTGCCTGCTTCGCACTGACTTCCACCATGCGATATCCAATCTGTTCATAAACGGCGAGTCGCTGTTTTATGGTTATGGCGTCTTCTTTGCTGAGCAAATCCACCTTGTTCAGAACGAGGACGGGCGTGATGCCAGTGAGTTCCGCGGCCACCAGATAACGATCGATCAGGGCCTCCTTGAAGACCGGGCGGGGAGCTATGATGATCAATAGCTGATCGATGTTGGCCGCGATGATACGGGATTTGCCGCGGCTGTCGGGGCGGGCCAGTTCACTACGGCGCGGCAGTCGCTGGACAATGATATTGTCTCGCTCGCCGGTTTCGACAACGACCTGATCGCCGGTAACCAGGGGGCCGGCGCTTTTGCGGCTGTGGCATTCACGGTGCTGTTGATCCGCGGTTTCCACCAGCAGACTGGCCCCGTGGTGGGCGATCACCAGTCCGGTTTGCTGCCTGTGCTTTTCAGTTGAGCGTGAGGAACTGCTTTCGGGAAATGTATCAACGCTCATGCAGCTACCGGTTTGTTGTTTGGCAATCAGTCAAACAGAGCATCGACCCGGGCGGCGCAGATAAAGTCATTTTCCGACAGGCCGCCAACCGAATGTGTTGTGAAAGTGATCTTGCAGCGATTGTAGCCGGCCTCGATATCCGGGTGATGATCCTGCTGATTGGCAATCCAGGCAACCGCGTTGACAAATTCGATGGTCTGATAAAAGTTTTTGAATTTGAATTCACGAACCAGGCTCTGGTCGGTTTCTTTGAGTTCCCAGTCGGAGACTTCCTTGTGTAACTGGCTGGCCTGTTGCGCATCAAGTGCCGGACTGCCTTTGGGCAGTGACTGACAGTTTTTATCGGCGAGTCCCATTTGGTTTACTCCTCGAACTTGTAAAAGTTCTGGTTGAGATAGGTTACCACGTCCTCGATCTGGCTTTCCGGCCACGGGGCTCCCAGGCTGGTCTTGCAACGCCGGACCTGGTTATACAATGCCTCAAGGGAATCGATACGGCGATTTTCCCGGACATAGATGCCGGTACCATCCTCGCCGTAGATACCGCTTTTCATTGAGGCGTGACAATTGATGCAGTTCTCCCGGTGCAGTTCCCGCCCACGTTCGGGATCGCCGGCGTGCACAGGGCCTGCCAGGAGAAGGCAGATCAGGAAGCTGTGGCTGAGGTGTATGCGCATCGGCTTAAAACCTTATGTTTTGTAAAGTAAGTACTTAACTCATTTTACTCGACAAATGCGCGATACGCACCGGGGCCGGCGGGTGCGTATCATGAAAGGCCGAATAAACCGGGTCCGGCGTCAGGGTATTGGCGTTCTCCTGGTAGAGTTTGACCAGGGCCTGAATCAGGGTACTCGCGTCGCTTTGCTGCGCGGCGAACTCATCGGCTTCGAATTCATGTTTGCGACTGAATGCCGCCATCAACGGTTGCAGATAGACCGTGAACACCGGCATGACCAGCATAAATAGCAACAGGGCGATGTAGGTGGAAGGCTGCTCTACGCCAAGACCGTGGTAGAAAGGTGCATAGTCGAGCAACCAGCCCAGCAGTGCCAGTCCGACAAAACTGAGCACAGCCATCACGGCAATGCGCTTGGGGATATGACGGCGGCGGAAATGGCCCAGCTCATGGGCCAGCACCGCTTCCACTTCATCCGGGCTCAGGGACTTGAGCAGAGTGTCAAAGAAGACAATGCGCTTGTTATCGCCCAGACCGGTAAAGTAGGCGTTGCCGTGACTGGAACGGCGCGAGCCGTCCATGACAAAAATGCCGCTGCTGCGAAAACCGCAGCGCGCCAGCAACTTTTCGATGCGCTCGCGCAAGGCCTGGTCATCCAGCGGCGAGAACTTGTTGAACAGTGGCGCGATGAAGGTGGGATAGGCCCACATCATCAGCAGACTGAAACCCATCCAGATGGCCCATACGTAGATCCACCACAATGTCGCGGCGTCCTGCATAAGCCATAATACCAGCCACAACAGCGGCCCGCCGATGAGCACCGCCAGCAGAATGTTTTTCATAAAGTCGGCAACAAATAGTTTGCCGGTCATGCGATTGAAGCCGAAGCGTTCCTCCAGTCGAAAAGTTCGATAGAGGCTCAGGGGAATATCCAGCAGGCTGCTGATTAACATGAAGCTGAAGATCACGGCCAGGCCGGTGAGAATCGGTGACAGTTCCATCCCGCGCCAGAACTGATCCAGCCAGTTCAGTCCCCCGCCCAGGGTCCAGAGCAACAGCAGGGCAATGCCGATTAATAACTCGGTCTTGCCAAAACGCAATTTGGCCAGTGTGTAGTCGGCGGCTTTCTGGTGATCGCTCAGGGCGATATGTTCGCGAAATGCCTCCGGCACACTGTCGCGATGGCGACTGACATAGCGCGCCTGGCGCTGGCCGAGCCACCATTGCAGGGCGACAGAGAGGGCCAGGGCTATAACAAAAACAAGAGTCACCGTATTCATCGTGGATTTCCCGGTTCAGAATGCAGCATGGCAGGTTAGCCTCTGATAGAATGGTTGGCAAGAGACGCGCGACGGAAACCCTTTATGAGTGCAGACAGCAACAACCTCATCTGGATCGATCTGGAAATGACCGGCCTGGACACCCAGAACGACATGATCATCGAGATTGCCACCATCGTAACCGATAGCGAGCTCAACATTCTGGCCGAAGGCCCGGAGCTGGCGATTCATCAAAGCGATCAGACCCTGGCCGGCATGGATGAATGGAACACTCGCCAGCACGGTCAGTCGGGTCTGGTGGAGCGGGTGCGTAACAGCCGCGTGACCGAGGCCGAGGCCGAGGCCGAGACCCTCGCATTTTTGAGCCAGTACGTGCCAGCCCGCACCTCGCCCATGTGCGGTAACAGTATCTGCCAGGATCGCCGCTTCCTGGCCCGATGCATGCCGGAGCTGGAGCAATATTTCCATTACCGTAATCTTGACGTCAGTACCCTCAAGGAACTGGCTAAACGCTGGGCTCCCGCCATCAGCGGTGGTCTGACGAAAAACGCCTCTCACCTGGCGATGGACGATATTCGCGATTCGATCAACGAGTTGCGCTACTACCGCGAACACCTGCTCAGGCCGTTCCCGGCCGATTGAATCCCGCCTCCCGGCGGGGATAAATTCCCGACAACTTGCTAAGGTTAGAAAAGCGACCCGGGTAACAGTTCCCGTGTAGCCCGCGTGCCAGTCAGGTTTCTGACTACGCCACGTTGCCGCAGTGCGTCAAGAGATTGGCGTCCTGCGGGCCGACCTATTCAAGTCATTGTATTTAAACAATAAATTAGTTATCACAACCGCTGGCATATGTTTTGCACCCGGATGGGTGCACGGCGGTTTCAAACCCCAGGGGAAGCTCATGGCAGAAAACGACCAAGATCTGGATCTCGATGTAAAAAGCGGCAACAAACTCAATACCATTTTGCTGGTGGTGCTGATCGTACTCTTGCTTGCGATCGCCGGTGCGGGTGCCGCCTGGTATCTGATGAGCGGTGACGATGACAGTGCCGTTGCCGAGGGTGAAGAGGGCGAGGCTGCGGAAGTGGTCGAAGCGCAACCGAAACCGGCGCACTATTTCAAACTTGAACCGGAGTTCGTGGTCAATTTCGAGGATCCCGGCAAGGCACGCTATCTGCAACTGGAAATCCAGTTGATGGCCCGCGATTCCCAGGTTTTCGAGCAGGTCAAGACCCACATGCCGGTCATTCGCAGCGAGTTGCTGATTCTGTTCAGCGAACAGACATTCGAAGATCTCAGCTCTCGGGAAGGCAAACTGCGCCTGCGGGAAGAGACCTTGAAAACCATTAACCAGATACTGCAGCCCGGCGAAGATGACGCCGGTATCGAGCAGGTCTATTTTACCAGCCTGATTATGCAATAGGGTTCAGGGATGTCAGTCAACGATCTCTTATCACAAGACGAAATCGATGCGCTGTTACATGGCGTCGACAGTGGCGGTGTTGACACCGAGGATGGTTTTGCCGCCCACGACGGGGTAGCACGCGGATTTGATTTTGCCAGTCATGATCGCATCGTTCGCGGCCGGATGCCGACGCTGGAGATGATCAACGAGCGCTTCGCCCGCAAGTTTCGTATCAGTCTGTTCAATATGTTGCGTCGTGCGGCCGAAATTTCGGTCAGCGGTGTGGAGATGATGAAATTCTCCGAATATGTGCACAGCATGTTTGTTCCCACCAGTCTGAACCTGACCCGGGTGCGCCCGCTGCGGGGCACCGCACTGGTCGTCTTCGACCCCAAGCTGGTCTTTATCATTGTCGATAACTACTACGGCGGGATTGGACGGCACACCAAGATCGAAGGGCGCGATTTTTCTGCCACCGAACAGCGTGTTATCAGTACGGTACTGGACGATGCCTTCAATGACCTGGTCGATGCCTGGAAGCCGGTATTGCCGATCAACTTCGAGTTTATGAACATGGAAGTCAATCCGCAGTTTGCCAACATTGTCAGCCCGTCGGAAGTTGTGGTGGTTTCCCGCTTCCATATCGAACTGGAAGGCGGCGGTGGCGACTTTCAGATCACCATGCCGTACTCCATGCTTGAACCGATCCGTGAATTACTGGATGCCGGCGTACAAAGCGATGTTTCCGAGCGGGATGAACGCTGGGCACATGCGCTGCGCGAGGATATCAAGTCAGCAGAGATAAACCTGTCTGCGACATTGACCGAGGCAAGGATGAGCCTGGCGGAAGTTGTGAAGCTCAAGGCGGGGGATGTCATCCCAATCGAAATGCCCGAGCTGGTTACCGTGCGTGCCGAGGATATACCGGTCTTCCGCGGCAAGTATGGGGTGCATGACAACAATATGGCGATCAAGATCGTCGAACAGGTGGAACGAACCAAGGAAAACCCGTTGCTGAAGACGGCCATGACGGAATCAAAGTGAGGTAACCATGAGCGATACAAACGACGAATCAGAAGTTATGGACGAATGGGCGGCAGCGATGGAAGAGGCGGCGGATTCCGGGGATGAAGCAGCCGCCAAGCAAACCGAAGAGGTTCAGCATGCCGGCTTTGAGAACCTTCAGGAGTCGGGTAGTCGCGGTAATGAGGATATCAACCTGGATGTGATCCTGGATGTGCCGGTCACTCTGTCACTGGAAATCGGTCGCTCCCAGATCAACATTCGTAATCTGCTGCAACTGAACCAGGGGTCGGTGATCGAACTGGATCGTCTGGCTGGCGAACCGCTGGATGTACTGGTTAACGGCACATTGATCGCCCATGGCGAGGTGGTGGTCGTGAACGAGAAATTCGGTATTCGCCTGACCGATATCATCAGTCCTGCGGAACGGGTCAAAAAACTCAAATGAAGCGCTTTTTGTCCAGAATGGGCCTGTTTCTGGCAGGCTTGCTGAGCTCCTGCGCGCTGCTGGCGGCCGAGACGGTCAAATCCGGCCCATTAACCAGCGAGCCTATTGGTAGTGGCAGCTATGTGCAGATGGTACTCGGTCTGCTGTTCATTATCGCCCTGATCTTCGGCATGGGCTGGTTCATACGCCGACTGGGCACCTTTAACAGTGTGGCCAGCGGCAGTCTCAAGCTCCTCGGTGGTCTGTCGCTCGGCCAACGTGAAAAAATCGTTCTGGTACAGGTGGGCGAGACCCAGTTGCTGGTGGGGGTGGCGCCGGGACAGGTTCGCACCCTGCATGTACTGGACGAACCGGTCAGCGATGCATCACCGCAGCCGATGTCGTCCGGGTTTGCGGAAAAACTCAATCACATGTTGAAACAACAGAAGTCACGCTAATGAAACGCCTGTCTTTGTCCATGTTGTTTATTCTGGTAGCCGTCATGTTGCTACCGTTCGACAGTGCCATGGCGCAGACCGGCATCGATGCATTGACGATGACCACCAGCGAGGATGGTGAGCAGACCTACAGTGTAAGCTTGCAGATCGTCGCGTTGATGACAGTGCTGACGCTGTTGCCGGCGGCGTTAATGATGATGACCTCTTTTACCCGTATCATCATCGTACTGGCAATCCTGCGCCAGGCTCTGGGGCTGATGCAGACGCCGACCACCCAGACGCTGCTTGGCCTGGCTCTGTTTTTGACCTTTTTCATTATGGCGCCGGTGTTCAACAAGATTAACAACGATGCCATTCAACCCTATATAAACGAATCACTCGGTATGCAGGATGCTGCCATCAAGGCGGGCGAGCCCTTGCGGGATTTCATGATGAGCCAGACCCGCGCAGCGGATGTCAATATGTTCGCCAGTATCGCCGGTGACGACGGCTATGAGTCCGTTGCGGATGTACCGTTTACCGTACTGGTGCCGGCCTTTGTAACCAGCGAATTGAAGACGGCGTTTCAGATTGGGTTTCTGTTGTTTATTCCATTTTTGATTATCGATCTGGTGGTAGCCAGTGTCCTGATGTCCATGGGGATGATGATGCTCTCGCCCATGATCGTTTCACTGCCTTTCAAGATTATGCTTTTTGTGCTGGTTGATGGCTGGAATCTCATTATGGGGACCCTTGCCTCGAGTTTCTATGTATAGCGGAGCGTAATAATGACACCGGATAGCGTTCTCAGCATTTTTCAGCACGCCCTCGAAGTGGTGTTAATTATGATCGTGGTAATCCTGATCCCGGCGCTGGTGGTCGGTTTGCTGGTGAGCATGTTTCAGGCTGCAACGCAAATTAATGAAATGACCCTGAGTTTTATTCCCAAGCTGATTGCAACAGTGTTGACATTGATGCTGGCCGGGCCCTGGCTGCTACGGTTATTAATCGATTACACCCAGCGACTGGTTCATGATATTCCCTATCTGATCGGATGAAGTATGGTCATTACCGGCAGCGAACTCACCAGCTTGATCGGCGCCTTCCTCTGGCCGCTGTTTCGCATTGGTGCGCTGGTTATGTCCGCACCGGTATTTGGGGCCCGTTATGTTCCGGTCCGGGTAAGGCTGGTGGTAGCACTGGCGGTGACGGCACTGGTCGTGCCCCTGCTGCCGCCGCAACCACCGGTGGAACTGCTCAGTCCGATGACACTGTTTATTATCGGTCAACAGATCCTCATTGGCATTGTGATGGGGGTTGCCCTGCAACTGGTGTTCAGTGCAGTAGTGACCGGCGGCCAGATCGTTGCCATGCAGATGGGACTGGGTTTTTCCCTGATGGTGGACCCGCAAAACGGCGCCCAGGCACCCGTAGTCAGCCAGTTCTATATGCTGATGGTGTTGCTGGTGTTTCTGGCGCTCAATGGCCATCTGGTGATGATCGAGGTGATAGTCGACAGCTTTCAGACCATGCCCATCGGTCCACAGGGTGTGACCGCGGACAGTTTCTGGCAGGTGGTGAGCTGGGGCAGTCTGATTTTCGCCGGGGGCCTGGGCATGGCGATTCCGGCGGTGGCCTCGCTACTGGTGGTGAACTTTGCCTTCGGCATCATGACCCGTTCGGCGCCACAGCTGAATATTTTTGCCATCGGTTTTCCGTTGACTATGCTGATCGGCTTTGCACTGATCCTGTTGACGCTACCCAGCGTGGTCCCGCACAGCACCGGCATGTTTAACGATACCTATCAGTTGATCCGGCAACTGCTGGGCGGAGGCGCCTGAGGATGGCGGAAGATACCGGTCAGGA
This sequence comes from Thiohalophilus sp., assembly GCF_031581315.1. GTDB lineage: Bacteria > Pseudomonadota > Gammaproteobacteria > UBA6429 > Thiohalophilaceae > Thiohalophilus. The sequence goes on along the minus strand of NZ_JAVLAZ010000037.1, from coordinate 15,560 downwards.
ACGCACCCAGGATGCGACCCCGCGCCGCAAACAGCAGGCGCGGGAGAAAGGCCAGGTCGCCTCCTCACGGGAACTCAATACCATGCTGGTGATGTTGATCTCCGGTATGGCGGTATTGTTACTTGGCCCCGGCGCCATCGACGATATGCTGGAACTGATCGGCCAGCATCTGGATCTCAGCCGCCAGGTGATATTTGATCCCATGGCCATGCCGCGTCAGTTTGAAAGCGCGATGCTGGAGGCGCTGTGGATTCTGGCGCCGTTTTTTATCATCGTGATGATTGCTGCCGTGGCCGGACCAATTTTGATGGGCAGTGTGGTGCTCAGTCCCGAGTCGATCACCTTCAAGTGGGAGAAGATCGATCCCGTCAAGGGCCTCAAACGGATATTCGCCTGGCGGGGACTGATGGAGCTGGTCAAGGCACTGGTCAAGTTCATTGTCATCGCTTCGGTGGCCATTGCCTTTTTATATATCCAGGCCGATACCTATCTGGGCCTGGGCGGTGAACCGGTAATGCAGGCGATCCCGCACGCCGGGTATTTGTTGATCGCGGCGTTTCTGATTATCGGATCGGCACTGATCCTGATCGCCACGGTGGATGTACCGTTTCAGATATGGGATCACCACCGTCAGTTGAAGATGACCTTCCAGGAGGTCAAGGACGAGAACAAGGACACCGAGGGGAACCCCGATGTCCGCGGTCGTGCGCGGCGCATGCAACGGGAGATGGCCCAGCACCGGATGATGGAGGCAGTGCCCGAGGCCGATGTCGTGGTTACCAACCCGAGCCATTTCTCGGTCGCACTGAAATACGATCCCAAGCACATGGGCGCGCCGGTCGTAGTGGCCAAGGGTGCCGATCTGATTGCTATGCAGATCCGCACCGTAGCTCGCGAGAATAACGTGATTCTGGTTCAGGCACCGCCGCTGGCGCGTGCGCTATTCCATACCACCGAGCTGGAACAGGAAGTTCCCTCGGGGCTTTATCTGGCGGTTGCGCAGGTACTGGCATATGTCTTCCAGCTGCGACGTGATCGCAAGCGCTATACCACCCGGGAACACAAGATGAACGATCTGCCGATTCCCGACGACTTCAAGTTCGATTAATTCAAGACAGGTAATTGTCATGGCCGAATCCAGCAGTGCGGTAGTCAGTTCATTACGTCAATTCAGCCGACAGGGTCTGGGTGCGCCAATCCTGCTGATCCTGATGATGGCCATGATCGTGGTGCCGCTGGCGCCGTTGATGCTCGATGCACTGTTCAGCTTCAATATCTCGTTGGCGCTGGTCGTCATGCTGGTGACGGTCTATACCTTGCGGCCTCTCGATTTTGCCCTGTTTCCGACGGTATTGCTGGTAACCACGCTGTTGCGTCTGGCGTTGAATGTCGCTTCCACCCGCGTGGTGCTGCTCGAGGGGCATACCGGTACCGATGCGGCGGGGCAGGTAATCAAGGCATTTGGCGAATTCGTGGTTGGCGGTAATTATGCGGTGGGAATCGTGGTCTTCGCGATTCTGGTCATTATCAACTTTGTGGTCATTACCAAAGGTGCCACCCGTATCTCGGAAGTCAGCGCCCGCTTTACCCTGGACGCGATGCCGGGCAAACACATGGCCATTGATGCCGATCTCAACGCCGGGTTGATCGATCAGGATACAGCCCGGGCCCGACGCCAGGAGATCAGTGACGAGGCCGAATTCTACGGTTCCATGGACGGTGCCAGCAAGTTTGTGCGCGGTGATGCGGTGGCCGGGATTTTGATACTGCTCATCAGTATTGTCGGTGGCCTGATCATTGGTACGGCCCAGCATGGTCTGTCCTTCTCCGAAGCGGCGCGCAATTACACCCTGTTGACCATCGGTGACGGACTGGTCGCACAGATTCCCGCACTACTGCTCTCCTCGGCGGCCGGCATCATCATCACCCGGGTGTCGGCTTCCCAGAATATGGGCGAGCAGGTGATCCATCAGTTGTTCGACAATCCCCGTTCGCTGGTGGTGACCGCCGTCATTCTCGGCATTATGGGGATCATTCCCGGGATGCCGAACGTCGCCTTTTTGACGCTTGCGCTGATCAGCGGCGGCCTGGCCTGGTGGATGCAGCGTCGCAAGCAGGCGTGGGCCGAGCAGGCCGAATCGGCCGCCCCCGGTCCCAGTGCCGCCCAGCCCGAGGTCAAGGAGTTGAGCTGGGAGGATGTCACCCCCGTCGATCCCATTGGCCTGGAAGTGGGCTATCGCCTGATCCCGCTGGTGGACAAGGATCAGGGCGGACAGCTTATGCAGCGTATCAAGGGAGTGCGCAAGAAGCTCACCCAGGATCTGGGCTTTTTGATTCCGCCGGTGCATATCCGCGATAACCTGGAACTGACCCCTACCACCTACCGCATTACCCTGATGGGAGTCACTGTGGGCGAGGCCGATGTCTATCCGGAGAAGGAGATGGCCATCAATCCCGGCCAGGTGTTTGGCACTATCGAAGGGATCGACACCATCGATCCCGCCTTCGGCCTGGATGCGCTCTGGATCGATCCCGCCCAGCGGGACCAGGCCCAGACCATGGGTTACACGGTGGTCGATGCCAACACGGTGATCGCGACCCACCTGAGTCAGCTACTGCAGACTCACGCCGGTCAGTTGCTGGGTCACGAAGAAGTCCAGCACCTGCTCGACAAACTGGCGGCCAATACCCCGAAACTGGTCGAGAATCTGGTGCCCGATACGCTCTCGCTCGGGGTGGTGGTCAAGGTGCTGCAGAATCTGCTCAACGAGGGCATTCCGCTGCGGGATATTCGCACGATCGCCGAAACTCTGGCGGAACATGGTGGCCGCACGCAGGATCCCGACGTATTGACGGCGGCCGTGCGCGAGGCGCTGGGACGCATGATTGTCCAGCAAATCAACGGGATGCAGGCGGAACTGCCGGTGATTACACTGGATCCCAAACTGGAACAGATATTGCAACAGTCTATTCAGAGTGCCGAAGGTTCGACGGCCGGGGTGGAGCCGGGTCTGGCCGAGCGGTTGCATCAGGCGCTGAGCGAAACCGCCCAGAAGCAAGAGATTGCCGGGGAACCGGCTGTGTTACTTGTCGCCGGCACCATCCGGACAATGCTGGCCCGGTTTGTCCGCCACAGTATTCCGTCGCTGCAGGTACTCTCGTATAACGAAATACCGAGCGACAAACAGATTCGTATTGTTGCCACGGTCGGCCAGTAAGCCGGGCGGGTAACGCAAACCAGCCAGACAGGGGCTTTTGTTATGAAAATCAAGCGCTTCCAGGGTACTGACATGCGCACGGCCATCCGCCAGGTGCGGGATACGCTCGGCGCCGATGCGGTGATTCTCTCCAACCAGAAAATCCCCGGCGGCGTCGAGATCGTCGCGGCCATTGATTACGACGAATCGCTGTTCGATGGCCCGGCCCCCGGCACAGGCACAGGGGCCAACCACGCAGAGGCTGCCAGCGTCGCGACCGAGCCAGCTGCACCGGCACCGCGTAAATCCCGGCAGGCGGCACTGGATGATATCCGTTTCAGTCGCAATATTCCCGACAGTGATTACACCCCGGCCACCCCCCATGCCGGTGCGCCCGCCGGCCATTCACAACAGCCGGGCCACCTCTGGTCGCAACAGCCGATGATCATGGAAATGCAAAACGAGCTGCGCTCATTGCGTGGCATGCTGGTAAACCAGCTCTCCGGTCTGGCCTGGGGACAGGAAACCCGCTATCACCCGCTGCGTGCCCGTCTGTTGCAACGTCTGCTGGCACTGGGGCTGAGTCCGAATCTGGCGCGCCAGGTGGTGGCCCAGTGTGACGAGCAGCAGGATTTTGATTTTAACTGGCGCAAGGCTCTGGGCGTGATCGCCCATCAGCTGCCCACGACCGATAATGACATCGTGGATCGCGGCGGCGTCGTGGCCCTGGTCGGCCCCACCGGCGTGGGCAAGACCACCTCCATCGCCAAGCTGGCAGCCCGTTATACGTTGCGCCACGGACCGCAAAAAGTGGCGCTGATCACCACCGACAATTACCGCGTGGCGGCACATGAACAGCTGCGCAGCTATGCCCGTATAATGGGGGTGCCGATGCGCGTGGCCGCCGACAGCAAAGCGCTGGACGAGGCGCTGACCGAGTATCGCGACAAGGGACTGGTGTTGATCGATACCGCCGGCATGGGCCAGCGCGATATGGCCCTGTACGAACATCTGGCCGCGCTCAACACCGGCGGTCGGGCGGTGCAGACTTATCTGACGCTGGCTACTAACAGTCAGCGCGGGGTGATGAACGATGTGATCAATGCCTTCGGTCAGGTGCCGCTCAGCGGTCTGATCCTGACCAAGCTGGACGAGACCACGAGTCTGGGGGGAGCGCTGTCGGTCGCCGTTGAGAAGAATCTGCCGCCGGTGTACCTTAGCGACGGGCAGCGGGTGCCCGAGGATTTCCATCCCGCCCGGCCCCACACCCTGGTCAGCCGCAGCGTGGTGATCATGCAGCAGGCTGCGGCCGGCGTGAAAGACGATGACATCTCCCTGGTCCTGGGCGGCATGGTCGCCGGGGCCAACGGTTGAGTCGCCCATGAATCATCAGGCAGCAGGATTACAGCGCATGACTCAACCCAATCCGGTCCGTGTTATCACTGTCACCAGTGGCAAGGGTGGCGTGGGCAAAACCAATGTGTCACTCAACCTGGCCATGGCTCTGTCGGCGCTGGAAAAGGACGTCACCATTCTCGACGCCGATCTGGGGCTGGGTAATATCGATGTTCTGCTGGGCTTGCACCCGCGCTATAACCTGTCACACGTCCTGCGCGGTGAGTGCGAGCTGGATGAGATCCTGGTGCAGGGACCCGGTCGTCTCAGTGTGATTCCCGCCTCCTCGGGGGTGCAGGAGATGGCCGAGCTGAATGCCAACCAACACGCAGGATTAATCCGGGCTTTTAGTGAGTTGAACCACAATATTGATGTATTATTAGTCGATACCGCGGCCGGAATTACTGACAGTGTGGTCAGTTTTTCCCGCGCGGCGCAGGAAGTGATGGTGGTAGTGTGTGACGAACCGGCCTCGATCACCGACGCGTATGCGCTGATCAAGCTGCTGAATCGGGAATACGGGCTGTTCCGATTCCGTATACTATGTAATATGGTGCGTAGTGCCCAGCACGGGCGGGATGTATACGAGAAGATTGCCAGGGTGACGGATCGGTTTCTCGATGTGGCGCTGGATTATGTCGGCTACGTCCCCGATGACGAGTCCGTGGTCAAGGCCATACGCAAGCAACGCTCGGTGATCGAGGCCTATCCGCGCAGCAAGGCGAGTCAGGCCTACGGGACCCTGGCGGAAAAAGTCGACAAGTGGCCGTTGCCCGAAACGGCGGGAGGCCATCTGGAGTTTTTTGTGGAACGACTGGTAATGGGGCATGAGCAAGAGGCGGAGGCGCTGACGTGAGTGGCGTGGCCATCTATGCCGCCAACCAGCCGCGGCTGCACGACGACCTGGTCGAGCAGCATGCGCCGCTGGTCAAGCGCATTGCCTGTCATCTGATTAACAAGCTGCCGGCCAGCGTCCAGCTCGAGGATCTGATCCAGGCCGGGATGATCGGCCTGCTCGAGGCCTCGCGCAACTACGACGAAACCCAGGGGGCCAGCTTCGAAACCTACGCCGGCATCCGTATTCGCGGCTCCATGCTGGATGAAATCCGCAAGAATGACTGGGCCCCGCGCTCGGTGCATCGCAAGGCGCGCATGGTGGCCGAAGCGGTGCGTGAGATCGAAAATGACCGCGGTCGCGATGCCCGCGACGTGGAAATCGCCGAATCCCTGGATATGTCACTGGAGGATTATTACAAGATCCTGCAGGACAACAGCTATCACAAGGTGCTCAGTTTCGAGGACATGGGCACGGGCGAGGACTCGATGCTCGACAACATGTCGGACAACGCTCCGGGCATTGTCGACGGACTGCAGAATGAAGACATGCAGCGGGTGGTCTCCGAGGCGATCGCCAGCCTGCCCGAGCGCGAACGGCTGGTGATGGCACTCTATTACGATGAAGAACTCAATCTGCGCGAGATCGGCGCCGTGATGGGCGTCAGCGAATCGCGCGTCAGCCAGATCCACAGCCAGGCGGTCATTCGCCTGCAGGCACGCATGGAAAACCGCTTCAAGGAAGCGTGATTCTCACTATTCAAGTCGGTCTTTGGCAGCCCCTTCGGGGGTTGTTTGCTTTTTACCCAGGTTTTTCCATTGCGTGTCTATTGAGAAAAACCACCGAAGACACCGATTCCATTGAAATCACCGACCCTTTGGGTGAGACGCTTCAGGAGGGACTGTTGCGAGCTGACTCGGATTTTTCAGTGTTTTCGGCGGTTTGGTGTCCCCGGTGAGTGTTATCTGGTCAGTCGACGAGATAGTTCCAGTGCCGGATTTTGGCCGGCCCCCCTTAAGTTTTGGCCGAACCCGGCCGATATATTCGATGAATTTGCCGCTCCATATTCCTGTTTGACGGTAAGAATCCGAAATGGGGTATGGCAGCATGGTGTTGCATTAATGCTGGAGGGATAGCGTGGACAAAAATATGAAGATCCTCGTAGTGGATGATTTTTCCACCATGCGACGAATCATCAAGAACCTGTTACGGGATCTGGGCTTTACCAATACCGAGGAAGCCGATGACGGCACCACGGCCCTGCCGATGTTGCAATCGAATCATTACGATCTGTTGATTACCGACTGGAACATGCCCGGCATGCAGGGTATCGACCTGTTGCGGAAAGTTCGCGAGGATCAGAATGAGACCCTTGCGAAGATACCGGTATTGATGGTCACCGCCGAGCAGAAGCGTGAACAAATCGTTGAAGCAGCACAGGCCGGGGTTAATGGTTATATTGTCAAACCCTTTACCGCCCAGACTCTCAAGGAAAAGCTCGACAAGATTTTCGAGCGCATCGAAGGCTGAATAGTACTCAAGGCGGTCAAATGTCGGATAATAATTTCATTAATGACGAGAACATTGCACGGGTCCGCGATCTGCTGGCATCCATGGAAAATGGCGACGAGGAAGGTGCCAAGGAGGTCGTGGACGATTTGACCTCGATGCGTGAGTCCACGCTGTACCAGGAGATGGGCAAGCTGACCCGCGAACTGCACGATGCCATCAGTGCCTTCGGCATGGATGACCGCATTACCGATATTGCCGAGCATGATATTCCCGATGCTCGGGAACGACTCAATTATGTCATCCAGAAAACCGATGAAGCCGCCAACCGTACTCTGGAGGCGGTGGAAGAATCCTTTCCCCTGTGTGAAGAAATCGAAAATCAGGCCGCTGATTTAAATAACCAGTGGCAACGTTTTACCAATCGTGAATTGAGCGCCGATGAATTTCGGGCCCTGAGCAGCCAACTTGGCGAGTATCTGGGTAGCCAGTCTGAAAAAACGGTGGTGTTGAAAGACAATCTGAACAAAGTGTTGATGGCGCAGGACTTTCAGGATCTGACCGGGCAGATCATCAAGAAAGTTATCAAGCTGGTGGAAGAGGTCGAAGACAACCTGGTTGAACTGATCAAACTGGCCGGGTTGCCGGAACACGAAGAGCAACAGCAAAAAAGGGATAGCGAAAAACTGGCCGGGCCGGTGGTGCCGGGGGTCGACGATATCGGTGACAGTGTCTCCGGTCAGGACGAAGTCGATGACCTGCTCTCCAGTCTCGGGTTTTAATCAAGCGTACAGGCTGAACAAAGAATGGATGATGAACTGTTACAAGATTTTCTGGTTGAGGCGGGCGAGATCCTGGAGCAACTTAACAGCCAGCTGATCAGCCTGGAGCAGGCCCCGGATGACAAGGATCTGCTTAACGCCGTATTTCGCGGTTTTCATACCATCAAGGGCGGTGCCGGTTTTTTGAGTATCGATCCGATGGTCGCCCTGTGTCATCGCACCGAGGATATCTTCAACCTGCTGCGTAACGGCGAGCGCCATGTCACCCAGGATCTGATGGACACCGTGCTGCCGGTGCTGGATGTACTCAACGATCAGTTCGAAAGACTGCAATCCGGCGATGAGCTGGATGCCGCCGATCCGGCGCTGTTACGTGCCCTGGAACATTACACCACACCGGGCGACGGGCCGGCCCCGGCAGCCACGCCGAGCGCCGAACCGAAGCCCGAAGCGGTGGCGGCCGCCGGTAATGAAGATATTACCGACGAGGAGTTCGAGGCGCTGCTCGATGCGCTGGACAAACCCGGGGGTGGCTCGAGCGACAAGCCAGCGGCGACCAACAATAGCGACGGCGACGAGATCAACGACGACGAGTTTGAAGCGCTGCTGGATGACTTGCACGGCAAGGGACAGTTCAAGGGCGCGCCGCCGGCCGATAATACAGAGGACAAACCGGCCGCCGCGTCGGGCAGTAACGAACCGGAAGAGCCGATCAGCCAGGATGAATTCGAAGCCTTGCTGGATGATCTGCATGGCAAGGGGCAGTTCAAGGGGGCACCGGCCGACGCCGGGCAGAGCACGACGCCACCCGCCGCCAGTGGCGCTGGCGGGGCCGGCGGTGGAGGGGGGAGTCCCTCTGCCGCGCCTGCCCCGGAACCGGAAGAACCGCAATCCGCCGCCGCCATGGTGGCCAAGGCCGCGGCCGGGAACAAGGAGCGCCCGGCCGGTGAGACCTCCGTGCGGGTGGATACCGCCCGTCTGGACGAGATCATGAATATGGTCGGTGAGCTGGTGCTGGTACGCAACCGCATCTCCCGGCTGGGGGAACATGCCGGCGATGAGGAACTGTCCAAGGCGGTGGCCAATCTGGATCTGGTGACCTCCGATCTGCAGCTGTCGGTCATGAAGACCCGCATGCAGCCGATCAAAAAAGTCTTCGGCCGTTTTCCGCGCGTGGTTCGGGATATGGCGCGTAGCCTCGAAAAAGAAATCAATCTGGAAATGATCGGTGAAGATACCGATCTGGATAAAAACCTGGTTGAGGCCTTGGCTGATCCACTCGTACATCTGGTGCGCAACTCGGTGGATCATGGTATTGAGATGCCGGATGTCCGCGAAGCGGCGGGTAAGCACCGGGAAGGGACCGTGGCGCTGACCGCCTCGCAGGAAGGCGATCACATCCTGCTGGTGATTGAAGATGACGGCGGCGGTATGGACCCCGACAAGTTGCGGCAAAAAGCCGTGGAAAAAGGGGTTATGGATGCCGACGCGGCCGCGCGCCTGGACGACAATGAATGTTTCAATCTGATTTTCGCGCCGGGCTTTTCCACCAAGGATCAGATCTCCGATATTTCCGGTCGCGGTGTTGGCATGGACGTGGTCAAGACCAAGATTACCCAGCTCAATGGCAGTATCGAGATTGATTCGGCACCCGGCAAGGGCACGCGCCTGAGTATCAAGGTGCCACTGACCCTGGCGATTATGTCGACCCTGATGGTGCGACTCAAGGATCAGTTGTTTGCCCTGCCGCTGGTGAATGTCAGCGAAATCTTCCATCTGGATCTGACCAAGACCAACGTCATGGATGGTCAGCAGGTGATCATCGTCCGCGAGAAAACCCTGCCCCTGTTTTATCTCAAACGCTGGCTGATCAAGGGCGAAGCCAATACGCCGCTGCCCAGCGAAGGGCACGTGGTGATCGTTCATATGGGCAACCAGAAGATCGGCTTTGTGGTGGACGAACTGATCGGTCAGGAAGAAGTGGTAATCAAACCCCTCGGCGCCCTGTTGCAAGGTATTCCCGGTCTGGCCGGGGCGACCATCACCGGCGATGGCGGCATTGCCATTATTCTCGATGTGCCGGGCCTGATGAAAATGTATACCTGAAGCAGCAAATTAATCCATCTAAGGCAAGACCCGTCGCCTGTGTCTTGCCAAGCACAAGCATGACAAACAACGCAGTATGACGGAGGAACGTTAATGGCAACACGGGTGCTGGTGGTCGATGACTCGGGGTTCTTTCGTCGTCGGGTTGCTGAAATTCTTAATGCCGATTCCTGGCTGGAAGTGGTGGGGCAGGCGGAAAACGGTGAAGAAGCCGTCCGCCTGACTGCCGAACTCAAACCCGATGTGATCACCATGGACATCGAAATGCCGGTGATGGACGGCATCACGGCCACGCGCCAGATCATGCAGCGTACCCCGACCCCGGTGATCATGTTCTCCTCCCTGACCACTGACGGTGCCAAGGCCACGCTGGATGCCCTGGAAGCCGGGGCGCTCGACTTTCTGCCCAAGCGCTTCGAGGACATTGCCCGCGATCGGGATGAAGCCAAGAACCTGTTATGTCAACGGGTCCGGGCGCTGGGCCGCAAGCGCATGGCCACGCCGCCAACCACCACCCCGGCCAGCAAACCGATTAGCACCAGCAGTGCCGCGCCGGCGCCGGCCCCCGCGCCGCGTATCAGCAAGAGCGGCACACTGAAATTACTGGCGATAGGTACCTCAACCGGTGGACCGGTAGCGTTACAACAGGTGCTGACTAATCTGCCCGCGGATTTCCCTCTGCCGATTGTGCTGGTACAGCATATGCCCGCGACCTTTACCCCGGCGTTTGCCAGGCGACTCGATCAGTTGTGCAAGATCAACGTCAAGGAAGCCGAGGATGGCGATGTCCTGAAACCGGGCTGGGCCTATCTGGCTCCCGGCGGCAAACAGATGTTGCTGCAGGGCCGCGGCAGTCAGCCAAGCCTGCAAATTATCGACGCCGATGAGTCGCAAACCTATAAACCGAGCGTCGATATTACCTTCGATTCCATCAGCAAGGTCTATCCGGGTGAAACTCTGGCAGTGGTGCTGACCGGCATGGGTGCGGACGGTCGCGATGGGGCGCGAACCCTGAAACAGAAAGGTTCCACGATCTGGGCCCAGGATGAGGCCAGCAGCGTGGTCTATGGCATGCCGGCCGCCGTGGCCGAGGCCGGTCTCACCGAACAGATACTCAACCTGACCGACATCGGTCCGAGTATCGTCAAGCGGGTGATGTAGGACATGGATCTGCTGAGCCTGTTCGGCCTGATACTCGGGCTTGCCGCGATTCTGGTTGGCCAGCATCTGGAAGGCGGACATATCAGTTCGTTGCTCAACGGGCCGGCGCTGCTTATCGTCATTGGCGGTACAGTCGGGGCGGTCATGCTGCAATCCCGGCTCGGGGTGTTTTTACGTGCCATGCGTATGCTGTTCTGGACGTTTTATTCCCCCCGGTTTGATTTTGAAGAAGGTATTCAGCGCATCATTCGCTGGAGCAACATCGCGCGCAAGGAAGGCTTGCTGGGACTGGAAGATGTCGAGGAAAAAGAGCCCGACCCATTTGCACGTAAGGGTCTGCAGCTGCTGATCGACGGTAGCGAGCCGGACAGCATCCGGAATATTCTGGACGTGGATATCTCGGTTAAGGAACAGTTCGATACCCAGGCAGCCAAAGTCTTTGAAAGCATGGGGGGTTACAGCCCGACCATCGGTATCCTTGGCGCGGTGATGGGCTTGATCCAGGTAATGGGCAATCTGTCCGATCCCGGAATGCTGGGTAGTGGTATTGCGGTGGCGTTTGTAGCAACAATCTATGGTGTGGGTGCGGCTAACCTGATCTTTTTGCCCATTGCCAACAAGCTCAAATCCCACGTGCAGTTACAGTCCCAGTACCGGGATATGTTTGTCGAAGGCATGATCTCTATCGCCGAGGGCGAGAACCCGCGCAATATTGAAACCAAGCTGCTGGGTTATCTGCGACAGGGGGCGTAACCATGCGTCGTCGTCAACGTCGACAGGTACCGGAAGAGGAGAACGTCGACCGCTGGATGGTTTCCTACGCGGACTTCATCACGTTACTGTTTGCGTTTTTCGTGGTCATGTATTCCATGTCCTCAATTAATGAGGGCAAATACCGGGTGCTGTCAGACACCATGATTGATGCTTTCAAAACGCCGCCCAAGTCCCGTGACCCGATTCAGATCGGCGAAGAGGCCAAAGCGTTTGTCCCGGTCGATCCGTTGATCGAACAGCCTCGCACGGAGATCGTCCAGTTAAAGGCACCGGAGACAACCGTGGATCGATCCCGGCAGATGGCACAGATTGCCGAACAGGTCCGCGAATCGATGCAGCCGCTGATCGATCGGGGCATTATTAACATCAACCAGGACAAGCTGTGGGTGGAAGTGGAAATGGATACTCGGGTATTGTTCCCCAGCGGCGCGGCGCAACTCACCCAACAGGCCTACCCGGTGCTGGAGGAACTGGCTGAAGTGTTGCGCGATGTGCCCAATCATATTGATGTGGAGGGGCATACCGACAACCAGCCCATCAATACCCTGGCCTATCCGTCCAACTGGGAACTGTCCGCGGCGCGCGCCGCGAGCGTAGTCCATCTGTTCACCCAGAGCGGTGTGGAGCCGCAGCGTCTGTCCGCCATCGGCTATGGCGAACACCGGCCAATTGCCGATAATGACACGGGCGAAGGCCGCCAGCGCAATCGCCGGGTCACGGTGGTGATTCTGGCCGACAAAAATGCACGCCGGATGCTGGAAATCGAGCGCCAGATAGACAAGGATCGGAACTAGACGGGTTATTCTCGATTTCACTGCCTGAGAAGGCAGTTGAAATATTCTCGCCAGGTCGCAGAGAACGCCGGGTCAGGTGTTATGCTAAATCTCGTCGTTTACGAATGAGTACTTTGCGGGTGTGGCGTCTTTGCGAGAACGTCTTTGTTTTCTGGTATCGGCTAAGGTCAGGTTATCTGAGCTCGTCGATAGACCTGGCCGGATTCTTGCATTTTACGGTCTCATGAGGAGGAACATTTGAAAATCTGGGCGGTGGCCAATCAGAAGGGCGGGGTGGGTAAAACCACCACGGCCGTGACCCTGGCCGGGCATCTGGTCAACCAGGGCGAGCGTGTGTTGCTGGTGGACATGGACCCGCACGGCTCGCTGACCGCCTATTTTGGTAACGATCCCGACACCCTGGAAGAGAGCCTCTATCTGCTGTTCCAGGGCGAGGGCGCCGAATCGCATGTGGATCCACGCCAGTTGTTACTGGATACCCGCTTCGAGGGCCTGAGACTGCTGCCGGCCTCTACCGCGCTGGCCACACTGGATCGCCAGCTTGGCAGTCAGGAGGGCAAGGGCCTGGTGATGGCCCGCAGCCTGGCGCGACTAGAGGGAGAGTTCGATACCGTGCTGATCGATTGCCCGCCCACGCTGGGCATCCTGATGGTCAATGCCATGGCGGCCTGCGAACACCTGCTGCTGCCGGTGCAGACGGAATTCCTTGCCCTCAAGGGGCTGGAGCGGATGATGCGTACCCTGCAGATGATCCTGCGTGCGCGCCGCGGCGGGCTGAGTCATACCATAATTCCGACCATGTACGATCGGCGTACCCGTGCCGCCGGGGAGAGCCTGCAGGTGCTGCGGGAAAAATACGGCAACGAGGTGTGGAACTCCGTGATCCCGGTGGATACCCAGTTCCGGGAGGCCAGCAAGCAAGGCATCCCCCTGTCGATCATGCGGCCTGCCGCGCGCGGCGCCCAGGCCTACGCCGCGTTGCTGCATTCGCTGTTGAACCCCGGGGCCGACCAGCCCCATTTAAAACTGGTGACCGGTTATGAGCAATAAACCCGCCAAGCAGACCCTGGTTGAGGAAAAGGTTGCACTGGACATGTTCCTGCAGTCCCTGCTGCGCGAGCCGGCCTCCGAGCCGGAACCGGCCCCCGCGCCCACGGTGACCGAAGCACCGCCCGAGGCCCCACCGCAGGTCAAGCTTGATATGCCGGCGCCGACGGTGGTGGAGTCGGCCCCGGTGGTCGAGGCGCCTGCCCCGGCGGTGGAGACCCGGCCCGAGACTCCGCCACCGGCCGCCGGCGAAGATTTGCCGCCCTGGGCCGATCTGTTCCAAGCCATGCTGTTTCGGGTTGCCGGACTTACCCTGGCCGTGCCGCTGGAAGAGCTGGGGGGCGTGATCGAGTTCGATCCCGACCAGCTGACCGAGATGCCCGGTCATGCTGACTTCTATCTGGGCCTAGTCACCCACCTGGGCAAGAGCGTGCCGGTCGTCGATACCGCCCGGCTGGTCTTTCCCCCCGAAAAACTGCAGCAGCTGGCCGGGGATGATCCGCTCAAACGGGCGCGCCGCGTGGTTCTCATCGACGAGGGACGCTGGGGCCTGGCCTGTGACGAGGTCGACGAGGTGATTACCCTGCGCCGGGACGAGGTCCGCTGGCGCAGCGATCGCACCCGCCGGCGCTGGCTGCTGGGGACGGTCATCCAGCACATGTGCGCCCTGGTGGATACCGGCGCCTTTGCCACAAAATTGACCGAAGGCCGGGATTAAACCCTCAAATCAGCGGCTTACCGGCCGATAACAGCAATACAACCCTCGCCACGCCCCTGCTGCCGTCCATTAACGCGGCAATGGCATGGATAATGCAACTTACTATTTCGCACGGCCGGGGCGCCACAGTTTTGACGCCGCCGGCACCGGCAAGGAGAGAGACAACCGATGAATGACGTCGTAGAAGCCGCCAACGAACCGAGCATCCAGTGGGTGACCTTCAAGCTGGAAGGCGAGAAGTACGGCATCAAAGTGATGCAGGTGCAGGAAGTGCTGCGCATGAACGAGATCGCACCGGTCCCCGGTGCCCCGGATTATGTGCTGGGCATCATCAACCTGCGCGGTAATGTCGTCACCGTGATCGACACCCGCAAACGCTTCGGTCTGCCGATCCGGGAGCCGGACGATTCGACCCGCATCGTCATCGTCGAGGCGGAAAACCAGATCGTCGGCATTCTGGTCGACAGCGTGGCCGAAGTGGCCAACCTGCGGACTTCCGAGATCGAAACCGCGCCCAATGTCGGCAATGACGAAAGCGCCAAATACATTCAGGGGGTCTCCAGCCAGGATGGTGAATTGTTGATTCTGGTCGACGTTAACAAGCTGTTGACGGACGAGGAATGGGAGGAGGTTGCAGCCTTGTAACCTGTTCGGGCATGACGGAGATACGCAATATCATCCCGTTGAATCCCGGTTGGCCGGTACACAAACCCGAGCCGACCAGCCCTTCCGGGGAACGCAAGCAGCGTCCCCGGCGCCAGCCCAAACGTTCGCCACAACAGTCGCCGGATAACCCGCGTGATCCCGACAACGGATCACAGATTGACGAATATGCCTGAGGTGGCGAATGGAACCCCTGAATCTGTTAAGCGAGCTCAATTTCAATGCCTTGCTGTTGCTTGCCAGTGCCGTGCTTCTGCTGCTGGCGGGGCTGGCTATTCATTCCCTGCGCCGTCAGAACAAACAACAGGAACAGACCCTGGCCGCGGTCAAAAATGATCTGCGCGCCCTGACCACCGCCGCCGTCAGTGTTGGTGAACGCCTGCTGGAGGTTGAACGCCGTCAGCGTCGCCTGGCCGAACGCCAGGAACAGGTCGACATCTACGATTCCGCCAACCAGCCCTACGAACATGCGATTCGCATGGTGGCAAAAGGCGCCAGTGTTGAACAGCTGGTCGAGGTCTGTGGCCTCAGTACCAACGAGGCGGAACTCCTGCATATGATGCATCGCTTCGACAAGGC
>NZ_JAVLAZ010000036.1:3010-26337 GCF_031581315.1 Thiohalophilus sp. | reverse complement strand
TCGTCATGGCTCAGCCAGTTGATCAGGTTATACCCCAGATCCTGATTACCCTGGTTGCCCAGATAGGCGTTGGTCAGAAAGTCGCCGTCGCCGAGCACGGCGATGCGCTGGCCGGAGCCGGGCCGGTCTGCCCCCTCTGTTGCCGGCTCGCGACTCAGGGCAATACCAATGTGCAGCGGGCCGGCGGTATCCTCGCCGGCGTCATAGTTAATCACGCCATCGAGCGGGCCGGTTTCCGCCCAGCTGCGCGGGAC
Organism: Thiohalophilus sp.; assembly: GCF_031581315.1. Classification (GTDB taxonomy): domain Bacteria; phylum Pseudomonadota; class Gammaproteobacteria; order UBA6429; family Thiohalophilaceae; genus Thiohalophilus. The sequence continues at coordinate 26,083 of NZ_JAVLAZ010000036.1, read as the reverse complement.
GGTCTGCAGAAACGGGGTCGCCTGAAAATCACTGTCCTGGCGTACTTTTATACCAACGGCGCGTGGGAACAGGGTCATGAAGCGAAAGTCGCGGGTTACCGGATGATCGCTGGCGCTGTAATCGGCCACCACGGCAAACGTCGGATCATTGATGCCGAGCATTCGGGTGGAAGGATCGACGATGGTTCCGTCGACAAACCTCAGGCCAAGATCTTCCAGCAGGGGCTGCAGACCATACAGCTTGCCGGGATCGTGCAACCAGAGCAGGTTGCCACCGTCGCGTACATAGTTTCGGATAATTTCGACTTCCCCGGGCAGGTAATCCAATTGCGGACCGGCGATGACCAGTGCCGCGGTATCGGCGGGGATTTCGGGCTCATCACTCAGCTTGAGACTGCTGGTCTTGATTCCCTTGTTGTGCAGGTGCCGGGTAAATTGGCCGTAATCATGATTAGCCTGACCCTGTGGTTGACGTTCGCCGTGACCGGCAACAAACACCAGATGTTTTTCGCCGCTGCGCAACAGTTGCTGCAGGGTATTGGTCAGGCTCTCTTCACTGAGATTGCGCACATGTTCGGTGCGGTCGTTATAGGTGACGACCAGCTCGCCATCGACACTGATATTATGTTCGCGGGTCTTGTCCGGCTCGGTATCGGGGTTGATATAACGGACGGTGATATCGTCCTTGTGTTGCCGGTAACGATCGAGCATGTCGGCGATGTTGCGCCGGGTGGAGACCATGTTGCCAGAGCGGGCGAAGGCGATGATCTCGATTGGATCGTCCATGCGTTCCAGCAGTTTGACCGTGGCGTCGGACAGGGTATGGCGTCCCGAGGCCGTCCAGTCACTTTCATAGTTGTATTGCAGGCTGAGCCAGGCGAGCAGGCCGATGACCGCCAGAAACAATACGACGAACAGAATGTTTTGAAGGCGAACCTGTAAGCGACTTCGGGGGGTAACCTGCATATGGATTCCAATCCAGCGTTAGTGTTGCAACCGGTCGGCATCCAGGCGGCGGATACCGAGGACCAGAAAGACGGTAATAAACAGCAGAAAATAGATGATATCGGCGCTGTTGAAGATGCCCTGACTGAGTGATTCAAAATGGCGCAGGATGGACAGGTATTCCAGCAGCCCGCTGGTGGCACCATCTCCGACCTGATCGCCGGCCCAGTCGATGATCCACAGCAACAGCAGCACGCCAAAGGTGCTGACAGCGGCAATGGTCGGCTGCACGGTCAGGGTGGAGAGAAACAGCCCGATGGCGGCAAAGCAGGCCACCAGCAAAATCAGCCCCAGCAGCATGGCCAGTAACAGGCCGGTATCCAGCGGGCCGCCAAACATCAGCGCCAGCGGCATCAGGCTGATCATCAAACAGGCGAGCAGTAAAAAGCCGAGCAGGCCGAGGTATTTGCCCAGGATGATCTCGGTCATCGACACCGGCGCGCTGAACAATAACGCAATACTGCGATTACGGCGCTCCTCGCTGATAATGCGCATGGTCAGCAGCGGCACCACCATCATGAAAATAAAGGCGGCACTGCCATAAACCTGGGCCACCACCAGTTCGGTGGCGCCGGGTGGCGATTCCAGGTTCTGCAGTTGCGGCTGCAAGGTGATGAAATCATTCAACGCGGACAAAAACAGATAGGCGAGAATAAACTGCATGACCGCCAGAATCGCCCAGGCCAGCGGCGACAGAAACAGGGTGCGTAATTCCCGTTGCGCGAGGGTCAGGATCATCATGCCGCATTACCCTCCGGCATCGTCTGCTCTGAACTGGTGATCTCGACAAAGATCTGCTCCAGGGTCTTGTATTCCGGGCTGAGTTCGAACAAACCCCAGCCGCGGGCAACCGCCTGTTCGGCGATCGTCTCGGCCGGCGTCTGTTCACTGGCGTGAAACAGCCGAAAACGGTGATTGTCCAGGGGCTGTACATCGGTGATCGCCGGCAGGGCGGCCAGATCGGCTTCGCTCGGCGGCTGATGCAGGCCGAGGATCAGGCTGCTCGAGTCCATGCGGCGATTGAGATTGTCGATGTCATCGCTGAAGACCAGGCTGCCGCGGTTGATGATCTGGACCCGGTCACAGGTCATCTGGACTTCGGGCAGGATATGGGTGGAAAGGATCACGCCATGATCTTTGCCCAGTTCCCGTATCAGGCGGCGAATCTCGCGAATCTGGATCGGATCCAGACCCACCGTTGGTTCATCCAGCACCACCACCGGCGGTGAATGAATAATCGCCTGGGCAATACCGACCCGTTGCTGATAGCCCTTGGAAAGGTTGTTGATCAGGCGTCGTCCGACCTCCTCCAGACCGCAACGCTGTTTGGCACGGTCCACGGCCTGGTCAACCGCGTTACGACGGATCCGGTTGAGCCGGGCGCAGAACTGGAGATATTCGTTAACCGTGAGCTCACGGTACAACGGGGGTTGTTCCGGCAAATAACCGATCAGGGCCTTGGCCTGTTTGGGGTTATCCAGCAGATCGATACCGTTGATCAGGATGCGGCCGCTGCTCGGGGCCAGATTGCCGGTGAGCATCTGCATGGTCGAGGTTTTGCCAGCCCCGTTGGGCCCGAGAAAGCCCAGGACCTCGCCGCGCGCCAGTTCAAAGCTGACATCGTTAACGGCAGTCAAACCGGCATAACGCCGGTAGAGATGTTTCACACTGATCAGATTGTCATTCGACATGCGGATAAAGGTAACCGGTATTATTATTCAGTATCGGAACTGGCATTAGAACTGGCCTGAAATTATAAGCTTCTGCGCCGTGCTGACAAGCCCGCATTGACGCTTTGGCCAAACAATTCACGTTTGCTTTGACTGGTATCATCGCTGTTGGTTCAACCTGTACCTGAAACCGTGACGGCAAACCTTCGGGATCGTTACCCGCAAAGATCCGAATGCGCGGGTGACCGGCTCGCGTTGAAAACGAGGCATTGGGCAAAATCGTGACACGGTGTGATTGTGACAGGATGTTACAATGGCATACAAACCTGGACGGGGCAGTTTATCCATGAGTGTCATACTCGGCGTCGACACCGGCGGAACGTTTACCGATTTTGTGCTGGTTCGGGACGGCGCCATCACCACGCACAAGGTGTTATCGACACCGGCCGCACCGGAGCAGGCGATCCTGCAGGGCGTGCAGGATCTGCAACTGGATCAACTGCCGCCCGGGACGCTCTTTTATATGGTGCACGGCTCCACCGTGGCAACCAACGCCGTGCTCGAAGGCAAGACGGCGCGCACGGTGTTTATTACCAATCACGGCCTGGGCGATATGCTCGCCATCGGGCGTCAGATCCGCAGTGAACTGTATAACCTGCAACCGACCGCTGTCGCGCCACCGGTCGCCCGGGAACTGTGTCTGGAGACCGGCGGCCGGCTGGCGGCCGACGGGACGGTCATCGAAGCGTTGACTGACACCGATCTGCAGCAGTTACGCAAAGATGTCGAGCGCCTGCAACCGGAGGCGGTCGCGATCAATCTGTTGTTTTCCTATCTCGATGCTGGGTTTGAAAAGCAGATCGAGGCAGCAATGCCGCCGGACCTGTTCATTTCCCGTTCCTCCCGCATCCTGCCGGAATATAAAGAGTATGAACGCGGCATGACGACCTGGCTGAATGCGGCGGTCGGACCGCGGGTCCGGGGGTATTTACAGCGCCTGCAACAGGGCGTCCCGCACGCCTGTATCACGGTCATGCAAAGTTCCGGCGGCACCATCGCTGCCGAGCAGGCCGGCGAGGAGGCGGTGCACATGTTGCTCTCCGGCCCCGCCGGGGGCCTGGCGGCGGCGCGCTATATGGGCGAGCAGGTGGGCCAGTCGCGCCTGCTGACTTTCGATATGGGCGGGACCTCCACCGATGTGGCGCTGATCGACGGCGAGCTCCAGCTGACCAGCGAAGGCCGCATTCGCGATTACCCTGTGGCCGTGCCAATGGTGGACATGCATACCATCGGCGCGGGTGGCGGCTCACTGGCCAGCGTCGATGCCGGCGGATTACTGCAGGTGGGGCCCGAATCGGCCGGGGCCGCGCCCGGTCCCGCCTGTTACGGTCAGGGGGGGACCCGTCCCACGGTGACCGATGCCAACCTGGTGCTGGGACGCCTGCGCCCCGACGCCTTTCTGGGCGGTAACATGTCGCTGGATGTGGCCGCGGCCCGGGCCGCGGTCGGGATGATCGCCGATCAGCTCGGCCTGTCCCTCGAAGAGGCGGCGCAGGGGATCATCCGGCTGGCCAACGAACACATGGCCCATGCCCTGCGGGTCATGTCGGTGCAGCGCGGCGTCGATCCGCGTGAGCTGGCGCTGGTCTCGTTCGGCGGCGCCGGCGGGCTGCATGTCTGTGCCCTGGCCGAGACGCTGGGTATGTCCCGGGCGATCGTGCCGGTCTATGCCGGGGTGTTGTCGGCGCTGGGGATGCTGGTGGCACCGCGGGCCCGCCAGTTGTCGCAGACACTGGGCCAGTTGCTGGATGCGCTGGACGATCAGGCCATTGCGGATCAAATGCAGCCGCTGATCGAGGCCGGGCTCGCCGCCATGCAGGAAGAAGGGGTGGCGCGGGACGAGATCGCGATCCTGCCCAGCCTGGATCTGCGTTACCAGGGTCAGTCCTATTATCTGAATGTCCCCTGGCAGGACCGCCGGCAGGCCAGAGCGGATTTTCATCATCTGCACGAACAACGCTACGGACACCGGCTCGACCTGCCGGTGGAGGTGGTAAATCTGCGGGTTGGCCTGCAGCGACCGTCGCAGGCGCTTACCCTGCAGGCCGTGAAGGCCACAGAGGATGCCGGGCCATCTGAAACGATCAATTTACCAGAGGTTGATCAGCCGGTGCCGGTGTATGCGCGGGAGGCGTTGCCGGTCGGGCAGACCCTGCAAGGGCCGGCGCTGATCACCGAGACCGTCTCGACCACCTATCTGGCCCCGCACTGGCAGGCCGAGGTGCATGCGACGGGCTGTCTGCTGTTATCCCGCCGGGACTGAGTCAGACAATCGGAGGTTCGGCATCGGGCGGCGAGTCGGGATTGGTGTCGGGCTGATGCTGTTCGGTGAATTCCTCGACCCGTGCGGTGACGGCCTCCAGCTTGCGATAGCGGGCGATATGGAACAGCGCATCCCCTTCGTTGGCCAGGGGCAGGTTGGTGCGGCCGATGACGATGCCGTCACAGGGGGTGTGAATTTCGATCTCGTGTTCACCAAAGGGATCGGAGAGGATGCCGAGTAACTGATCTTTTTCCACGCTGCCGCCGAGTGGCACGATCGCGCGCAGGATACCGCCGGCCGGCGCCCGTACCCAGCTGCTGGCACGGGCATATAACGGTTTATGTTCCCGTTTGGCCTTGCGCCGGGAGGCGGGCAGCATGTTCAGGTGGCGCATCACATTCACAATGCCCTTGAGGCCGGCACGAATACTGACCTCGTCAAAGCGCAGTGCTTCACCGGCTTCATACAACAACATCGGGATACCGTATTCGGCGGCGGCCTCGCGCAGTGAGTTGTCGCGCAGATCGGCATTGAGAATCACCGGTACTCCGAATATATGGGCCAGATCGGCGGTCTGGGGATCATCGATGTTGGCGCGAATCTGCGGCAGGTTACTGCGGTGGATGGCGCCGGTATGTAAATCGATGCCATGCGTGCTCTGCTCGACGATTTCGCTCATGAACTGGTGCGCCACGCGGGCCGCCAGCGAGCCCCGTTCGTAACCGGGAAAGCTGCGGTTGAGATCGCGGCGGTCGGGCAGATAACGGGACTGCTGGATAAAGCCGTAGACATTGACGATGGGAATCGCGAACAGGGTGCCACTCAAACGTTTTAGCGCCGGCAGGTTGAGCAGGCGGCGGATGATTTCGACCCCGTTGAGTTCATCGCCGTGGATGGCGGCGCTGACAAACAGCGCCGGGCCCGGTTTTTTGCCACGGACCACCTGTACCGGCATGGCTACCTGGGAATGGGTGTAAAGCCGGGCGACCGGGAGATCAAGCGTGGTTCGGCTGTTGCGGGGAATGTCCGCACCATTAACAGAAATGATCTCCGGATCCATCGATTAACCCTTGCCCTTGGTCTGAGTTTTGTGGGGCTTGGCGGATTTGTCGATAAAGTCGATAATCTGCCCGGCCACATCCTTGTTGGTGGCCGACTCGATGCCCTCGAGACCGGGTGAGGAATTCACTTCCATGATCACCGGGCCGTGGTTGGAGCGCAGAATATCCACACCGGCCACATTGAGCCCCATAGTCTTGGCCGCGCGCACGGCAGTGGAGCGTTCCTCCGGGGTCAGCTTGATGACCTTGGCCGAACCGCCACGATGCAGATTCGAGCGGAACTCACCTTCTTTGGCGGTACGCATCATCGCAGCGACAACTTTCTCGCCAATGACCAGTGCCCGGATATCCGAGCCACCGGCTTCCTTGATGAACTCCTGCACCAGAAAGTTGGCGTTCAGTTCGCGAAAGGCGTCGATCACACTCTCGGCCGCTTTCTTGGTTTCCGCCAGTACCACGCCCTTGCCCTGGGTCCCTTCGAGCAGCTTGACGACAAGGGGCGCTCCACCGACGACTTTAATGAGGCTGTCGGTATCATCCACGTCGTGGGCAAAACCGGTGACCGGCAGGCCCACACCCTTGCGGGCCAGCAATTGCAACGAGCGTAATTTGTCACGCGAACGGCCGATGGCGACCGATTCATTTAGCGGGTAGACACCCATCATCTCGAATTGGCGTAAAACCGCTGTGCCGTAAAAAGTAATCGATGAGCCAATGCGAGGAATCACGGCATCGAAGCCACCGAGCTTTTCGCCCCGGTAATAAATAGAGGGGCGCATACTGGTAATATCCATGTAGCACTTGAGCGGATTAATAACGCTTACCTCATGACCACGGTCCTTCGCGGCCTCGGCCAGGCGGCGGCTGGAATACAGTTTTGCGTTCCGTGACATGATCGCAATTTTCATAGGGACTCCGTGGTTGTGGGGCAAAATAATAAGTCTAGTTTAACCTGTCTCAGCGGCCGGGCCTACGGCCGATGCGGTAGGAGACCCCGGGATTAACCAGAAAGCGGCCGGCCATGGCGGTGCGTCCCAGCAGCATGCGAAAACGCATGCTATCCCGATTGGTCAGGGTTATCTCGATCTCCCAACAATAGTCGCCCAGACAGGCGATAGTGCTGATGACGATACGCTGTTCCTGGTGGCCGCCCGAGTCGGTCACCTGTCGCTCGTCGAGTACCGGGCAACGACATTCGACCTCGGGTTCCAGCTTGTGTTGTACCGGGTGGACCTTGAAGCGAACCATGCGTACGCCATTGTCGTCATAAGGCTCCAGATCAAAAGTGTGCAGCGCCGAGGTGCGCGCACCGGTATCGACCTTGGCCTTGATATGCTCAATGCCAAGTTCCGGTAGACGTATCCACTCGCGCCAACCGATGACTTGCAGTTTATGATCGGACATGAATTTGTATCTGAATCAGTGGGAGTACCCACTATGCCGAGACCTTCAACAGGGGTCAAGGTGCACAAAAACAGGGGGATAAAGAAAAGAGCACATCCGTGTGCATATAGACAGGCCTGATTGATGCGGCTCTGTCCACCAGTCGTAATGCCCTGCGATCAGGACTGTTGGATGCCGAGATTACGCCAGATGGCCAACGTTGGCGCGGACTGGTTCATGCAGTAGAAATGCAGTCCGGGCGCACCCGCTTCGAGCAGGGTGTGGCAGAGATCAGTGATAACTTCCTCACCGAACTGCATGATGGATTCCTTGTCGTCGCCAAAGTCTTCCAGTCGCTTGCGAATCCAGCGCGGGATATCGGCGCCACACATATCTGAAAAACGTGATAGCTGCTTGTAATTGATGATCGGCATAATGCCGGGGATGATCGGCAGATCGACGTTCATCCGCTCGCACTCATCGATAAACCGGAAGTAAGCATCCGGGTTGAAGAAGTACTGTGTGATGGCGGTATCCGCGCCGGCTTCCACCTTGCGTTTGAAGTTTTTCAGATCATCCGAGGCAGACGGTGCCTGGGGATGAATCTCCGGATAGGCGGCCACTTCGAGCTCGAAGTAATCGCCGGTCTCGGCGCGAATGAATTCGACCAGTTCGTTGGCATAGCGAAGTTCACCGGGACCACGCATGCCCGAGGGCATATCACCACGCAGTGCCACGATACGCTTGATGCCGTTTTCCTTGTAACCGCTCAACAGCTCCCGCAGACCGTCCTTGGTTGTACCAATGCAGGACAGATGCGGCGCAGCATCATCCCCGGATTTCTGGATCTCAGCGACAGTGTCGAATGTCCCTTGCTGGGTACTGCCACCGGCACCAAAGGTGACCGAGTAATAACGCGGTTTCATGCCTTTGTTCAGATTCTTGCGAACCTTGCGCAGTTTCTCCGCGCCTTCTTCCGATTTGGGCGGGAAAAACTCCACGCTATAAACGGGGGTATGTTTCTTTTGTGATTCCATAGGCTCCAGTTAACGAGATAAAAAAGGACGGAGACGAAGTTGATGTTTTAACTCCGTCGTCCGTCCCCGGTCACTCGTCCCTTATTGTTTAGTAACGATAATGTTCAGACTTGTACGGACCTTCAACCGGGACACCGAGGTAGTCGGCCTGTTCCTGACTCAGCTTGGTCAGCTTGGCGCCAATCTTGCCAATGTGCAGGGCGGCAACTTCTTCGTCCAGTTTCTTCGGCAGTACATAGACGCCGAGCGGATAGTTTTCCGGCTTGGTGAACATTTCGATCTGGGCAACCACCTGGTTGGTAAAGGAGTTGGACATCACGAAGCTCGGATGGCCGGTACCACAACCCAGATTCACCAGACGACCTTCGGCCAGCAGGGTGATCTTCTTGCCATCAGGGAATTTGATCTGATCGACCTGTGGCTTGATGTTGATCCACTCGTACTTACGCAGGCTTTCGACCTGGATTTCGTTGTCGAAGTGGCCGATGTTGCAGACGATGGCCTGATCTTTCATGGCCGCCATGTGGTCATGGGTAATGACGTCCTTGTTACCGGTAGTGGTAACAAAAATGTCGGCCTGACTAACTGCTTCGTCGAGCGTGACAACACGGTAACCTTCCATCGCGGCCTGCAGGGCACAGATCGGATCGATTTCAGTGATCCAGACATTGGCGCCAAGGCCACGCAGAGACTGGGCAGAGCCCTTACCAACGTCGCCATAACCGCAAACAACGGCAATCTTGCCCGCAACCATAACGTCAGTGGCCCGCTTGATGGAATCCACCAGGGATTCACGGCAGCCATACAGGTTATCGAACTTGGACTTGGTGACAGAATCATTGACGTTCATGCCGGGGAACAGCAGTTCACCATTGTTGAACATCTGGTACAGGCGATGAACACCGGTGGTGGTTTCTTCGGTAACACCCTTGATGGACTCGGCCATCTTGGTCCACATGCCCTTGTTCTTTTCGAAGTTACGTTGCAGTACACCCAGTACGGCACGGAATTCTTCGTTTTCTTCCTTGGCGGGATCCGGTACAGCACCGGCTTTTTCAAATTCCACACCCTTGTGAACCAGCAGCGTGGCGTCGCCGCCATCGTCGAGGATCATGTTCGGCAGTTCGCCGTTCGGCCAGGTCAGTACCTGCTCGGTGCACCACCAGTACTCTTCCAGGGTTTCACCCTTCCAGGCGTAAACCGGGATGCCCTGTGCAGCGATAGCCGCAGCGGCGTGGTCCTGGGTGGAGAAAATGTTACAGGAAGCCCAGCGTACATCGGCACCCAGTTCCACCAGGGTTTCGATCAGTACGGCAGTCTGGATGGTCATGTGCAGGGAACCGGTAATGCGGGCACCCTTGAGCGGCTTGTCTTTGCCGTATTTTTCGCGCAGGGCCATCAGGCCGGGCATTTCGGTTTCGGCGATATCCATCTCCTTGCGGCCAAATTCCGCAAGGCCGATGTCCGCGACTTTATAATCTGTAAAGTCTTTGGAAACAGCGTTCATGTTGTAGCTCCGTATATATACGGTGAGCGCCGTTGTTTATTTAGACTGGGTGGTCTGAGCCTGACCCCGCTACTCAATCCTGTCTCATCAACACGCCTGACGTGTGACAAAACGGATTGAGTAGCGTGGCTGCAGCGCTCCTCAGAGCCCCAGTGAATTCTTACTGACTACATTATAGTAAGGGGAGGTCGAGACCTCCCCTGAAAACTACATTTTATTAAATGCCGGCTGCTTTTTTCAGTTCTTCAGCCTTGTCGGTTTTCTCCCAGGGCAGATCCAGGTCTTCGCGACCGAAGTGACCATGGGCTGCCGTAGGGGCGTACATCGGGCGCAGCAGGTTGAGCATTTTCACCAGGCCACCGGCACGCAGATCGAAGTGTTCGCGAACCAGTTCCTCGATGCGCTCCTCGGAAACCTTGCCGGTACCGAAGGTGTCAACCGAAATAGAGGTCGGCTCGGCCACGCCGATGGCGTAGGAAACCTGGATTTCACAGCGCTTGGACAGGCCCGCGGCAACAATGTTCTTGGCCACATAACGACAGGCATAGGCGGCGGAACGGTCTACCTTGGACGGGTCCTTGCCGGAGAAGGCGCCACCACCGTGACGACCCATACCACCGTAGGTGTCTACGATGATCTTGCGGCCGGTCAGACCACAGTCACCTACCGGGCCACCGATAACAAAACGACCGGTCGGGTTGATGTGGAATTTGGTGTCCTTGGTGATCCAGCTTTCAGGCAGTACCGGCTTGATGATTTCGTCCATCACGGCATCCTGCAGGGTGTTGAGATCGATTTCCGGGTTGTGCTGGGTCGACAGTACAACGGCGTCGACACCTACCGGCTCACCCTTGTCGTAGCGGAAGCTGACCTGGCTTTTGGCGTCCGGGCGCAACCACGGCAGAGTGCCGTTCTTGCGAACTTCAGCCTGACGGCGTACCAGACGATGCGCGTAGGTGATCGGCGCGGGCATCAGCACGTCGGTTTCATCGGCGGCATAGCCGAACATCAGGCCCTGGTCACCGGCGCCCTGTTCCTTGTCGTCGCCTTCATCCACGCCCATGGCGATATCGGGAGACTGCTTGTCCAGGGCAACCAGCACGGCGCAGGTTTCCCAGTCAAAGCCCATTTCGGAGCTGTTATAGCCGATTTCCTTGACACGTTCGCGCACGACAGTCGGCATATCGATTTGCGCGGTGGTGGTGATCTCACCAGACAGGATAACCATGCCGGTATTAATCATGGTTTCGCAGGCGACACGGGATTTGGGATCCTGCTCCAGCAGTGCATCGAGAATGGAGTCGGAAATCTGGTCAGCAACCTTGTCCGGATGACCCTCAGAAACTGATTCAGAGGTAAAGATATATTTCTCAGCCATTAAAGTCCTCTCTTTCTTTCTATAAGTTTTGTTCGCCGATACATGTGGCGCAGAGTCGCCGTATACGGCATGGTATCGCTAAAGTTACAGCTTAAAATTCGCAGACGCTTTCGTGACTATTCGAAAGCTAGGGCGGGTTAGTCTGGAGTATTTATTCAACCCTGATTAGTAATCGTTAATATAATGCCAGAAAATGGCTTCGGATTAAAGGGGAGTATCCCTAATATAGCAATAGTATTAATGTTGTCTAATAAGTCTATAAATAGCAGTTTATAATAATACGATATAAAAAATTTTTTTATCAACCGTCGAAAATAGGCTAATTTCCCGGAAAATCAGGCTATTTTTGCTGTTTTATGAAAGTCATTCCCGAATAAATCGGGGAAAACACTGGCGTTTTTTGCTCAACACGGTAAGATATGGGGATTACACAAACACGGGTCCTCATCCCGTCAGTGAATACTTAAAGCAAGTTTCTGTCGGTGACTATCAAACGTGGTTTACGGTAATACCCGTAAACACGCTCAATCTGACGAGCCAGACTCGTATCTCTGCTTCAGAACGCAAGTTCTGAGACAACCGGAATTAAACTGCCGTCGCTTTATCGTGGCAACCAGGTTGTACACAGGATACGGCCATAATTGTCTGGCTCATGAGGGGCCCGTTTTCTCTTCATCTAGAGCAAGATAAGGAAAACGACGTGACCCAAGAAAAGAAAACGCAAGATTTTGGTGAAAATCCGCTGGACGTCCGCCATACGGACCATTACAAGGACGAATATGTCTCCGGCTTCGTGGATAAGTGGGATGAACTGATTGACTGGGACGGCCGCGCCAACAGCGAAGGTGACTTCTTCATTAAACTGTTGCAGGAACACGGTGCCAAGAAGGTGCTGGACGTGGCAGCGGGAACCGGTTTTCACTCGGTTCGCCTGCTGGAAAGCGGTTTTGAAGTGACCAGCGCCGACGGCAGCCCTGAGATGCTGGCCAAGGCGTTTGAAAACGGCCGCAAGCGCGGACACATTCTGCGTACCGTGCATGCTGACTGGCGCTTTTTGAACAAGTCAGTGCATGACCTGTATGACGCCGTGATCTGTCTGGGTAACTCCTTTACCCATCTGCATAGCGACAACGATCGCCGCAAAACCCTGGCCGAGTTTTACGCCACGCTGCGTCATGACGGGATACTGATCCTGGATCAGCGTAACTATGACGCACTGTTGGACCATCAGGTGCAGCCGACGCATAACTACTACTATTGTGGTGACAATGTGAAAGCCAGTCCGGAACATATTGACGAGTCTCTGGCCCGTTTCCGCTATGAATTCCCGGACAAGTCCACTTTCCATCTGAATATGTTCCCGTTGCGCAAGGAATATGTGCGCAAGCTGATGCGTGATATCGGTTTCCAGAAAGTGACTACTTATGGTGACTTCAAGGAAACCTACCGTGAAGCCGAGCCGGACTTCTTCATTCACGTAGCTGAAAAACGCTACATCGAAGGGGAGAACGAATGAGCAAGAGCTATTCCGATGTCGTAGAAACGGCCCGCGATTACTACAATAGCGAGGATGCCGATAATTTCTATTTTCACGTCTGGGGTGGTGAAGATATTCATATCGGGCTCTATGAGTCTGGTGATGAGCCGATCCGCGATGCCAGCCTGCGCACGGTCGAGCACATTGCGTCCAAGCTTCAAGTGAAGCTGGACGCTGATAAGAAAGTGCTCGACATGGGTGCCGGTTATGGCGGTGTCGCCCGTTACCTGGCCAAGAACTATGGCTGTAAGGTTGTCGCCCTGAATCTGAGCGAACGGGAGAACGAGCGCGATCGCAAAATGAACCAGGAGCAGGGGCTGGATCACCTCATCGAGGTCTGGGATGGCAGCTTCGAGTCCGTCGAGGCCGACGATGCCAGCTTCGACGTGGTCTGGTCACAGGATTCCATCCTGCACAGCAGCGAGCGGGGCAAAGTGATCGCCGAGGCCGCGCGGGTGCTCAAGCCCGGCGGCGAGCTCATTTTCACCGATCCCATGCAGGTCGACGACTGCCCCGAGGGCGTGTTGCAACCCGTGTATGATCGCATCCATCTGCCTTCGCTCGGTTCCATCGAGTTCTACCGGCAGGCGGCCAAAGACAATGGCCTGGAAGAGATTGAGATCGAAGTGATGACCGAAAACCTGGTCAAGCATTACGGCCGGGTTCGTCGCGAGCTGGAAGAAAATCGCGACAGCATTACCGACAAGGTCTCAGATGCCTATATCGATCGTATGATCACCGGCCTGGGCCACTGGGTCGAGGCAGGCAGCAAGGGCTATCTGCGCTGGGGCATCCTGCATTTTCGCAAGCCGGCGTAAATGCCAGTAACTGGTCGCTAGCTGCTAGCGACTAGTAACCCCGGTTAGGCCAGTGGGTCAGGTGGCGCGCAGCGCTACCTGACTTACTCCGTATCGGCAGAAGTGTTACGCAGGCTAACGCCAGCGTGGCCTGCAATCTTTTTTTCAGTCCGCAAATGCACGCAAATCAACGCTAATGAATTTCAATATATGCTTGAAATGATTGGCGTTTATTCGCGTTAATTGGCGGACTCAGGCGTAGGTCAGGTTGCGCGCAGCGCTACCTGACATTCCGCTAGTAACCCCAGACACCCCGGAGCAGGGCGGCGTAGGGCCGGTAGAGATCGTTATCGGCCGCCTCGAACCCGCTGATATTCACTTTCTCCAGCATGGCCTGTCCGGCCTGTGTTTCGTGCGCCGTCAGCAGGGCCTTTTGTATCTGCTGGCGAACCTGTTGCGGCAGTTTTGGCGAGGCGGAAACCGCCAGGTGCGGAACCGGTTCGGTGGTGGTGACGGTATTGACCGTGGTATCGCCGCTGATCATCGGGGTCGGAATCAGGGCCGCCTCGGCGCGCCCCGCCTTGAGGCGTTGCAACGCCCGTTCAAAGTTGGGTTCGCTGACAATGGTCGGCTGACGCATCTGGTTGGGAAACATCCTGGCCAGCTCGACGCCGCTGAGGCTGGGCGAAGCCGGGGTGACCACCCGCTTGCCGATCAGCTCGTCCGGTTCGAACAACAGGACATCTTCATTAGTAATCAGACTGAAACTGAGGGTATCGCGAATTTTGGCGAGCACCTGATAGTTGGCCTTGCGGACCCGATAGCCGGTAAAATGGGGCGGATCCAGCACCAGGTCGGTCGGTTCGCGACGCATGGCCTCCCAGTAGGCCACAAAATTGTGGTGAGCGACGATCCGGAACCGGTGACCGGTCTGCTTGCTTAAATAGTCGGCCAGCGGCCGGTAGAAAGTTTTCGTCTCGGCCCGGGACATGATGGGCTGTATGCCCAACGTGTAGGTCTCGGCCAGGGCAGGCGGGGCGCTTAATAGCAGGAACAGGGTGGTGACAACGGCGATCCGTCGAAATCCGGTGACGGGGAGCATACAAACCTCCTGTATAACAACGTATTACAACAAGCGGGACGTGCGGGGGTCGCTCGTAATGAGTTTGTTTTCGGGGGCCCGAACAGGTAAGTTCCCTCACGTCTGTTTCAAGTATAGATGAAAATAAGGAGGGTTTATGGTCAGTCTGGAGACTCCGGTCTGTGATTTTGACGCACCGGCGGTGGATTTTGCCCTCCCGGGGGTCGATGGCAAGACCTGGACGCTGGAACAGTGCCGGGGGGAAAACGGCCTGCTGGTGATGTTTATCTGTAACCACTGCCCCTACGTCAAGGCGATTCGCGAGCGGCTGGTGCGTGATACCCGCGAGTTGCGCGACCAGCACGGCATCAACACCGTGGCCATCATGGCCAACGATCCGGGCGAGTACGAAGAGGACTCCTTCGAGAACATGCAGAAGGTGGCCGCCGAGTATGACTTCCCCTTTCCTTATTTAATGGACGCGACCCAGGAGGTCGCCAGGGCCTATGGCGCGGTCTGCACCCCGGATTTTTTCGGTTATAACGCCGATCTCAAACTGCAGTACAGAGGCCGGTTCGATGCCAGTCGCAAGGAAACCGCGCCGGAGGACGCACGCCGGGATCTGTTCGAGGCGATGGTGCAGGTGGCCGAAACCGGTCGGGGGCCGGCCGAGCAGATTCCCAGCATGGGCTGTTCCATCAAGTGGAAAGAGGGCAGCTGAGCCAGGACCCCACCACTTTTACCCATAAAATTCACTGTTTGCCCCATAAGCCAGGCAAGCTCAGTTCTGCGATAGCAGACCCGGAGCTTGCCCGCCACAGGTAAAAAATGGGAAAATCCCGGCCTCGTTAAACCGGGGAGGAAGCCGAACCGGCATTTTCATCAGGTGGCCACCGCGCCTGACAACAACAATGCTCGACTTCCA
Source organism: Thiohalophilus sp. (assembly GCF_031581315.1). Taxonomy (GTDB): domain Bacteria; phylum Pseudomonadota; class Gammaproteobacteria; order UBA6429; family Thiohalophilaceae; genus Thiohalophilus. Next base: position 10,379 of record NZ_JAVLAZ010000036.1, on the reverse strand, counting down.
TCATAACGGCAATCCCGACGGAAGCTAGTAACCGAATTCAGACGCGCCGATCGACGGCGCGGGTGGAGTGCTCATTTCTGATGAAACAAGAACATCAGAAAACACCCCGCCCATGGCAGTACCGATAACAGAATTTTTGCAATTTAATGAACCGAGGGGAACTTTATGGCATCTCGCAAAGATCTCGCCAATGCAATCCGCGCCCTGAGTATGGATGCGGTGCAAAAGGCAAATTCCGGCCACCCGGGCGCGCCCATGGGTATGGCCGATATCGCTGAAGTCCTGTGGAACGACTTCATGAAGCACAATCCGGGCAACCCGAACTGGTTCGATCGCGATCGTTTTGTGCTCTCCAACGGCCATGGTTCCATGCTGATCTATTCCCTGCTGCACCTGACCGGCTATGACCTGCCGATGGAAGAGCTGAAAAACTTCCGTCAGCTGCACTCCAAGACCCCGGGCCATCCCGAATACGGCTATACCGCCGGCGTGGAAACCACCACTGGTCCGCTGGGGCAGGGTGTCTCCAATGCCGTGGGCATGGCGCTGGCCGAACGCACCCTGGCCGGCCAGTTCAATCGCGACGGTCATCATATCGTCGACCACTTCACCTACGTGTTCCTCGGTGACGGTTGCATGATGGAAGGTGTCTCCCATGAATCCTGCGCGCTGGCCGGCACGCTGGGTCTGGGTAAACTGATCGCCTTCTGGGATGACAACGGCATTTCCATTGATGGTCACGTGGACAACTGGTTTACCGACGACACACCGAAGCGTTTTGAAGCCTATGGCTGGCACGTAATCCGTGATGTCGACGGGCACAGCGCGGATGCCGTGAACAAGGCTATCCACGAAGCCAAGTCAATCAACGACAAACCGACCCTGATCTGCACCAAAACCACTATCGGTTTCGGCGCCCCCAACCTGTGCGGCAGCCACGACTGCCACGGCGCGCCGCTGGGCGATGATGAAATCAAGGCGACCCGCGAGAACATCGGCTGGAAACACGATCCGTTCGTGATCCCCGATGAGATCTACAGCGACTGGGACGCGAAAGAGAAGGGCAAGCAGGCCGAAGCCGAATGGAACAAGAAGTTCGACGCCTACAAGAAAGATTACCCGGAACTGGCCGCCGAGTTCGAACGCCGTATGAAGGGCGAACTGCCGGGCAACTGGGAAGACGTCGCCAACAGTTTCATCAAGGAATGCATCGAAAAAGCCGACTCCCCGGCCACCCGCAAGGCCTCCCAGGGCGCGATTACCGCCTTCGCCAAGGCACTGCCGGAATTCCTCGGTGGCTCGGCCGACCTGACGCCGTCCAATCTGACCAACTGGCCGGATGCGAAAGTCATTACCAACACCGTGACCGACGGCAACTACCTGTCCTATGGTGTTCGTGAATTTGGCATGTCCGCTATTATCAACGGCATCGCCCTGCACGGCGGTTTCAAGCCGTTTGGCGGCACCTTCCTGATGTTCTCCGAGTATGCCCGCAATGCCCTGCGTATGGCCTCACTGATGAAAGTGCCGAGCATCTTCGTCTATACCCATGACTCCATCGGTCTGGGGGAAGATGGCCCGACCCATCAGCCTGTCGAGCAGACCGCAACCCTGCGCCTGATGCCGAACATGTCCCTGTGGCGCCCCTGTGACAGCGTCGAGACCGCCGTTGCCTGGAAGGCCGCGGTCGAGCGCAACGATGGCCCGACCTCGCTGATCTTCAGCCGTCAGGGCCTGGCGCATCAGGAGCGTTCCGACGAGCAGGTAGCCAATATTGCCCGTGGCGGTTATGTCCTCAAGGACTGCGACGGCACACCGGACGCCATCATCATCGCTACCGGCTCTGAAGTCGCGCTGGCGATGGGTGCGGCCGAGAAACTGTCCGGCAAGAAGATCCGCGTGGTCTCCATGCCGTCCGTTGACGTGTTCGAAGCCCAGGACGAAGCCTATCGTGAGGCGGTGATTCCCGCTTCCGTGACAGCCCGCGTCGTGGTCGAAGCCGGGGTTACCGACGGCTGGTACAAATATGCCGGACTCAACGGCAAGGTCGTCGGCCTCAACCGCTTCGGTGAATCGGCGCCGGCCGGCAAGCTGTTTGAATACTTCGGTTTTACCGTCGACAACGTCACCAAGGCCGTTGAAGACGTCCTGTAACAATTTTGATTTATAAACCTTAGAGTAAGGGAGAAAACAACATGGCAATTAAAATCGGGATTAACGGTTTTGGCCGTATCGGTCGCATGGTATTTCGTGCCGTCGCCAAAGACTTCGACAATATTGAAGTCGTCGGCATCAATGATCTGCTGGATCCGGAATATCTATCCTACATGCTGCGCTATGACTCCGTGCATGGCCGCTTTGACGGTGATGTCAAGGTCGACGGCAACAACCTGATCGTCGACGGCAAGAAGATCCGCCTGACCGCCGAAAAGGATCCGGCGGCCCTGAAATGGGATGAAGTCGGTGCCGATGTGGTGGTCGAATCCACCGGTCTGTTCCTGACCGAAGAAACCTGCCAGAAACACATCGATGCCGGTGCCAAGAAGGTCGTCATGTCCGCGCCTTCCAAGGACGGTTCCCCGATGTTCGTTTACGGCGTTAACCACACCGACTATGCCGGTCAGAACATTGTTTCTGCAGCAAGCTGCACCACCAACTGCCTGGCCCCGATCGCCAAGGTCCTGCAAGACAACTGGGGCATCAAGCGTGGCCTGATGACCACCGTGCATGCTGCCACGGCAACCCAGAAGACCGTCGACGGTCCGTCCATGAAAGACTGGCGCGGTGGCCGCGGTATTCTGGAAAACATCATTCCTTCCGCTACTGGTGCCGCCAAGGCTGTCGGCGTGGTGATGCCGGAACTGAATGGCAAGCTGACCGGGATGGCCTTCCGTGTGCCGACTTCCGACGTTTCCGTGGTCGACCTGACCTGTGAACTGGAAAAAGGCGCCAAGTATGACGACATCTGCAAGGCCATGAAAGCCGCCTCGGAATCGGGTGACATGAGCAAGACCCTGGCTTACACCGATGAAAAAGTCGTCTCCACCGACTTCCGCGGTATTGGTCATTCATCCATCTTCGACGCCGAAGCCGGTATCGCGCTGGATGACACCTTCGTCAAGCTGGTCGCCTGGTACGACAACGAGTACGGCTACACCTGCAACATGCTGCGTTTCCTGGAACACGTAGCTAAATAATCAGCCAGGGTTGGTTGATTAACGCAGAGCACGCGGAGGCGCAGAGTCGCGGAGAACAAAATTTGTTTCTCTGCGTCTCCGCGTCTTTGCGCTCTCCGCGTTTTAAATACGAATGATGACAAAAGAGCTATTCGCCAAGCGGCAATCGTTTAGCTAATAGTTTTTGAAAATTTACACGGAGTAACAAACATGTCTTTTATAAAATTGACTGATCTGGATCTGTCCGGCAAGCGTGTACTAATTCGCGCCGATCTCAACGTGCCGGTAAAAAACGGCAAGGTCACTTCCGATGCGCGGATTAGCGCTTCCATGCCTACCATCGAACATTGCCTGAAAGCGGGCGCGTCGGCGGTTATGGTTATGTCCCATCGCGGCCGTCCCGAGGAAGGCGTACCGGATGAGGAAAATTCCCTGGCGCCGATCGCCGATGACATGTCTGCCAAGCTGGGCAAGCAGGTTCGCCTGTCCACGGATTACATGGACAACGATCCGCAACCGGCCGAGGGTGAAGTTGTCCTGCTGGAAAACGTGCGTTTCAATGCCGGTGAAAAGAAAGACGACGAAACCCTGGCGAAAAAATATGCCGCGCTGTGCGATGTGTTTGTGATGGACGCCTTCGGCACCGCGCACCGCGCCCAGGCCTCGACCCATGGCGTGGGCAAGTTTGCCCCGACCGCCTGTGCCGGTTTGCTGCTGGCCGAAGAGCTGGAAGCGCTGGCCAAGGCACTGGCCGATCCGGCCCGCCCGATGGTGGCTATTGTCGGCGGTTCCAAGGTTTCCACCAAGCTGACCGTGCTCGAAGCGCTCTCTACCAAGGTCGACCAGCTGGTCGTCGGCGGCGGCATTGCCAATACCTTCATCAAGGCGGCGGGCCACCCGATCGGCAAATCGCTGTGTGAAGATGACCTGGTGGATACCGCGAAGGCCCTGATGGAAAAAGCGGAAGCGGCCGGCGCCAGCATTCCGATCGCCACCGATGTCGTAGTCGGCAAGAAGTTCGATGAAAACGAGCCGGCGGTCGCGAAGAAGGTCGATGAAGTGGAAGAGGATGACATGATCTTCGATATCGGTCCCGATTCTGCGAAGCAACTGGCAGACATTATCGCCAATGCCGGTACCATTGTCTGGAACGGTCCGGTGGGTGTGTTCGAGTTTGATCAGTTCGGCGAAGGCACCAAAACCATCTCCATGGCTATTGCCAATGCCAGGGGCTTCAGTCTGGCCGGTGGCGGTGACACCATTGCGGCAATCCAGAAGTATGATATTTATGACAAGGTCTCCTACATCTCTACCGCCGGCGGCGCGTTCCTGGAATACCTGGAAGGCAAGACCCTGCCGGCCGTGGCCATGCTGGAAGAACGTGCCAAAAAATAACAGTGACGAGTTACGAGGGACGAGTAACGAGTCGTATGAAAGCTGGCCGGACAACGGCCAGCTGCTATCAATTATCCAATCGGCAGATTTTTGCCAGCCGGTAACAGGAACCTGTCACTAGACTTATGAGAAGAACTAAAATTGTTGCCACGCTCGGTCCCGCGACCGATGATCCCAAGGTCATGGACAAGATCATCGAGGCCGGGGTGGATGTTGCCCGGATCAATTTTTCCCACGGCACGCCGGAAGAGCACATCGATCGGGCCGACAAGATTCGCAATCGGGCCCGGGCCCATGGTCGCCAGGTCGGGGTTATGTGCGATCTGCAGGGACCGAAGATCCGCATCGAACGCTTCAAGGACGGCAAGATTACCCTCAAGGAAGGCGAGACCTTCATCCTCGATACCAGGCTGGACCCCGAAGCCGGGACGCTTGAGCGGGTCGGTATGGCCTACAAGGAACTGCCCGAGGACGTCACCCGTGGTGATACCCTGCTACTGGATGACGGGCGGATCGTCCTGTGGGTCGACTCCATCGAAGGGCCCGAGGTGCAGTGTCGGGTCGTGGTCGGTGGCGAGTTGTCGGATCGCAAGGGACTCAACAAGCAGGGCGGCGGCCTGTCGGCCCCGGCCCTGACCCACAAGGATCGTGAGGACATCAAGATTGCCGCAGCCATGAAGGCCGATTACATCGCAGTCTCCTTCCCGCGTAATGCGGCCGATGTGAACGAGGCCCGCCATCTGATCGAGGCGGCGGGCAGCAACGCACACGTGGTGGCCAAGATCGAGCGGGCCGATGCGCTGGACAAGGTCGACGAGATCATCGAGGCCTCGGATGTGATTATGATTGCCCGGGGCGATCTGGGCGTGGAAATCGGCGATGCCGCTCTGCCGCCGGTGCAGAAGAACCTGATCAGCAAGGCCCGCGCCATGAACCGGGTGGTGATTACCGCTACCCAGATGATGGAGTCGATGATCACCAGCCATATCCCGACCCGTGCCGAGGTGTTCGACGTGGCCAATGCCGTCCTGGACGGGACCGACGCGGTGATGCTCTCCGCCGAGACCGCCAGCGGTCGCTATCCGGATAGCGCTATCGCGGCCATGGATCGAATCTGCCGCGAGGCGGAAAAACAGCGTACCGCCAAGCGCTCCGACCATCGCATCGATACCCGCTTCAAGCGCATCGACGAGGCGATTGCCATGGCCGCCATGTATACCGCCAACCACCTGGGTGTGAAGGCGATCGCCGCCCTCACCGAGTCAGGGGCGACCACGCGCTGGATGTCCCGCATCAGCTCGGGGATCCCCATCTACGCCTTGACGAGCTATGTGGAGACGCGTAGAAAGGTGACACTCTACCGCGGCGTTTATCCGGTCAGTTTTGAGATCCCGTCCGATCTGGATCGCGCCGCCGTTAACCGGGAAGCCATTGATGAACTGCTGCGCCGTGGCGCGGTCCGCGACGGCGACCTGGTCGTGATTACCCGGGGCGACCTGATGGGTGTCCAGGGCGGAACCAATGCCATGACCATCGTCCGGGTGGGCGATGTGGACGGCATCGATCTGGATAACACGCTCATCTGATCGAACCTTTAAGATTAAGCGAAACACAGTAAAATAGTCGGAAACACACATTTAAGGAGGTCCCGAAAATGGCCCTGATTTCACTCCGTCAATTGCTGGATCATGCCGCCGAAGTTGGTTATGGCATGCCGGCGTTCAACGTCAACAACATGGAGCAGGTGCATGCCATCATGCAGGCTGCCGATGAAACCAACAGCCCGGTCATCATGCAGGGTTCCGCCGGGGCGCGCTCCTACGCGGGCGAACCGTTCCTGCGTCACCTGATCACCGCCGCGCTGGAAATGTACCCGCATATCCCGGTCGTTATGCACCAGGACCACGGCTCCGCCCCGGGCGTTTGCCTGCGTTCCATCCAGTCCGGCTTCAGCTCGGTCATGATGGACGGTTCCCTGATGGAAGACATGAAGACCCCTGCTTCCTATGACTACAACGTCGACGTGACCCGCAAGGTTGTCGAAATGGCCCACGCCGGCGGCGTCTCCGTCGAAGGCGAACTGGGTTGCCTGGGCTCGCTGGAAACCGGCGAAATGGGTGAAGAAGACGGCCACGGTGCCGAAGGCAAGCTGGACATGGACATGCTGCTGACCGATCCCCAGGAAGCGGCCGATTTCGTTTCCCAGACCGGTGTTGACGCCCTGGCCATCGCCATCGGGACTTCCCACGGCGCCTACAAGTTCACCAAGGAGCCGACCGGCGATATCCTGCGTATCGATCGCATCAAGGAAATCCACGAGCGGATTCCGGATACCCACCTGGTTATGCACGGTTCTTCTTCCGTTCCGCAGGAATGGCTGGAAATCATCAATAACTACGGCGGTGACATGGGCAGCACCTATGGTGTGCCGGTCCACGAAATCCAGGAAGGCATCAAGCACGGCGTGCGCAAGGTCAACATCGACACCGACCTGCGTATGGCTTCCACCGGTGCCGTTCGCAAGCACCTGGCCGACAACCCGAGCAACTTCGACCCGCGTAAATTCCTCAAGGAATCTACGAAGGCCATGAAAGAAATCTGCAAGGCCCGCTTCGAAGCCTTCGGTTGCGCCGGCAATGCCAGCAAGATCGACGTCATCAACCTGGAAAAAATGGTTGAGCGTTATGCCTCCGGCGAACTGGATCCGAAGGTCAAGTCCAAAGCGGCTTAACTTTACGGACTATCGCTGTAGCAAAGGCGGGCCTCGGCCCGCCTTTTTTCGTTGGGATATAGGTTTT
>NZ_JAVLAZ010000036.1:0-2910 GCF_031581315.1 Thiohalophilus sp. | reverse complement strand
GAAGGCTATGAATGCATCGGCCCGCAATGGCAAGACGAGGCCATTGTGTATGACACCCTGAGCCAGGTCGACCAGCTGCCCCGCGGCGTGCAGGTCAACCAGTATCCCGGTGAATATTGCGGCGAGATCCATGAGGGCAATGTCCGCTATTTCGCCTGGGCCAATGGTCCCCAGGCCCTGAAACCGTTTTTATTCGCGCCTCGCGAGACGCTCTGGCGCGTCCAGCGCGATAACGACGGGCGATTGCAGTTTGAATCGGCCACGCCAGAGACACCGAAACGGGCGATCTTCGGTGTCCGGGCCTGCGATCTGGCCGCCCTCGCGCTGCAGGACCGCCATTTTCTCGAAGGCGACTTTCCCGATCCGGCCTACGCCGCACGCCGCGAGAATCTCCTGCTGATTGCCGTTAACTGTTCGCATCCTGCTTCAACCTGTTTCTGTGCTTCCACCGGTGACGGGCCGGTGGCGAAGGCCGGTTATGATCTGGTGCTGGATGAACTGGATGACGGTTTCATGATCCAGGCCGGTACCGGGGAAGGCGAGGCGATCATGGCGCGGCTCAACCTGATCCCCGTAACCGACGGGCATCGAGAGGCGATCGAAATACAGCAGGAAAAGGCGCATGAACAGTTGAGGCAGGTTCCGGGGAAACAGTTGCGCGATGCACTGTTTGCCAATCTCGATCATGAGCGCTGGGACGAAGTAGCAGGGCGTTGCCTGTCCTGTGGCAATTGTACCTCGGTCTGTCCGACCTGCTTTTGTCACAGTGAAGAAGAACTGGCGCCGCTGGACGGCGGCAGCTCGGAGCATATACGCCAGTGGGATTCCTGTTTTACCGCCGGCCACAGTTATATCCATGGCCTGACCATTCGCCAGCAGACCCGCGAGCGTTATCGGCAGTGGCTGACGCATAAATTTGGCAGCTGGCACGATCAGTACGGACGCAGCGGTTGTGTCGGTTGCGGCCGCTGTATCGCCTGGTGTCCGGTCGGGATCGATGTGACCGAAGAGCTGCAGGCCATATGCGGGAGTGATGAAGCATGAGCTCGCCCTATCTGCCCCATGAAGCGGAAATCTTCGAGCGCCTGGAAGAAACCCCGCATATCTTTACCCTGCGTCTGCGCTTTACCGATCCCGACATCCATGCGCAGTATCGCTTCGAACCCGGTCAGTTCAACATGCTGTATGTATACGGCGTGGGCGAAGTGCCGATTTCGATCGTCTCCGACCCGCAAGACGAGCACGCCTACGATCATACGATCCGCCGTCTCGGACGGGTGACCAATGTGCTGGCCGGTTTGCAGGAAGGCGATCGCATCGGGGTGCGCGGCGCCTACGGTCGGGGCTGGCCGGTACAGCAGGCCGAGGGTAAGGATGTGGTATTGATCACCGGCGGGCTGGGTTGTGCCCCGGTGGTGTCGGTGATCAATTACGTGCTCAAGCGCCGGGATCGGTTTCGCCGATTGATCATTATGCAGGGCGTCAAGCATTCGGACGATCTGATCTGGCGCGAGAAATACGAAACCTGGAGCAAACAGGACAATACCCAGGTGGTCCTCGCGGCCAGCCAGGGCGGCGCCGGCTGGCCCTGGGCCACCGGCCATATCACCGAACTGGTCAGCGAGATCGATTTCGATCCGCAAAACTGCACGGTGATGATGTGCGGCCCGGAAGGGATGATGATCGCGGCGATCAAGGAACTGTTACCCCGTAACGTACCCGAGTCGTCCATTTGGCTGAGCATGGAGCGCAACATGCAGTGCGCGATCGGCCATTGCGGGCATTGCCAGCATGGCCCCAACTTTGTCTGCAAGGACGGACCGGTGTTCAGTTACCCGGAACTCAAACCGCTGCTGGGGATAAAGGGCTTCTGATATGAGTGATAAACCCACCATCAAACCCCGCGTGGCGGTGCACAAATTTGCCTCCTGCGACGGCTGCCAGCTGGCCTTTCTCAATGCCGGTGAAGCGTTGCTGACGTTATCGCAACAGGTCGAACTGGTGCACTTTGCCGAGGCGGGCCCGATGAATCCCGAAGCCCAGGTCGATATCGCCTTTGTCGAAGGCAGTATCTGCACAGCGCACGATGAACAGCGCATTCAGCGTATTCGTAAAAACAGCGGTTACCTGATTACCATCGGTGCCTGTGCCACCGCCGGGGGGTTGCAGGCTTTGCGTAACCTGGCCGATGGCAAACAGTGGCTGGCCGAGGTCTATGCCTCGCCGGAGTATGTTAACAGCCTGGCCACATCCACGCCGATCGCGCAACATGTCAAAGTGGACCTGGAGTTATGGGGTTGCCCGGTCAATGGCCGGCAGGTGATGGCGGCGATCCGTTCACTGTTACACGGCGCGGTCCCGGTGGTGGAACAGGACAAGGTCTGCCTGGAATGTAAACGGCAACAGAATGTCTGTGTCATGGTCACCAAGGGGGAACCGTGCATGGGGCCGGTGACCCGCACCGGCTGCGGCGCCATCTGTCCGTCGCTGGGGCGGGACTGCTATGCCTGTTACGGGCCGGCGGAGAACATCAACCCCGAAGCGCTGGGCGAGGAGTTTCGACAACTGGGCCTGTTGCCGGCGACCGTCGGGCGCCGTTTTCATTTTATCAACAGCGGTGTGGAGCCGTTTACCAGCGCCGGCCTGCGTTGGAAGCGGGATGAGTCATGAGCGAGCGACGCGATATCAACATCAATGTACCGGTACTGGCCCGGGTCGAGGGCGAGGGCGCGCTGGAACTGACCGCGAGCGCGGGAAAGATCGACGAGCTGCGGCTGCGTATCTTCGAGCCGCCACGCCTGTTTGAAAAGTTTCTCGAGGGACACAGCTACAGCGAAGTGCCGGACATGGTCGCACGCATCTGCGGCATCTGCCCGGTGGCCTATCAAATGAGCGCGGTGCAGGCGATCG
>NZ_JAVLAZ010000128.1:0-5037 GCF_031581315.1 Thiohalophilus sp. | reverse complement strand
TACCGTCCTGCTGTTGATCGGCCTGCGCCTGATCTGGGGGCTGGTCGGTACGCGCCATGCCCGCTTCAGTGATTTTGTCAAACGCCCCGCCGAGATCAAACAGTATCTCAAAGAGGTGTTGCTGTTACGGCCCAAACGTTATCTGGGCCACAACCCGGCCGGCGGCGCGATGATTGTGCTGATGCTGATCACATTGCTGGTGACGACATTGAGCGGGATGGCAACCTATGCCGTGGAAGAGGGCGCCGGACCGCTGGCCGGCTGGATCGCGCACGAGTCCGCGGGCTGGGAAGTGGTCGAAGAGGTGCATGAGTTTTTTGCCAACTTTACCCTGTTGCTGGCGTTGATTCATGTGGCGGGCGTGCTGGTGGAAAGTCTGCTGCATCGGGAGAATCTGGTGCGGGCGATGTTCAACGGCAAAAAATCGTTACATGTCGATTAATAGAAAAGGAGAGAAATGATGCGTTATAAATCAGTACTGTTTAGTCTGTTGGCGGCCGGCGGTATCGGCATCCTCGCAAGCCAGGGGATGGATACGATGGATTTCGCCCGGGCGGATGATAAACTGGATTACCGGGAGGCGCGGGAATTGCGTCAGCAGGGAAAAATCCTTTCCCTGCAGGAAATCTTGCAGCGGGTTGAAAAGGACTATCCCGGCCAGGTCATAGAGACCGAACTGGAGCGCGAACACGGCAGTTATATCTATGAGCTGGAGATTCTGACCGACAATGGCAGGGTCATTGAACTGGAAGTGGATGCCGCCAGCGGCAAAATTCTGAAAACCGAGGAAGAGGACTGAAACTTGCGACTGCTACTGGTCGAGGACGAAACGGAACTGGCCGCTTCGCTCAAGGCAAAGCTGGTCGATGCCGGTTATGTCGTCGACCTGGCCCACGATGGGATAGAGGGCGAATACCTGGGTCGGGAATTTGAGTACGACACCATCATCCTGGATCTGGGACTGCCGGAACGCAGCGGCCTGGAAGTACTGCAAAACTGGCGTGAGGCAAAGATTACCACCCCGGTGTTGATCCTGACCGCGCGGGACAGCTGGCAGGACAAAGTGACCGGTCTGCAGACCGGAGCGGATGATTACCTGGCCAAGCCGTTTCATGGCGAAGAGTTACTGGCCCGGGTGCAGGCACTGATCCGCCGGCGCTATCAATCAACGGGCGCTCGCCTGCAGGGCGGGGAGTGGGTATTGAATGAAGAGACCCAGTCTGTCAGTAACGGCGAGCAAAGCTTTCAGTTAACCGGCACCGAATACCGGCTGCTGCGTTATTTCATGCTCAACCCGGGCAAGGTGCTGTCCAAAGCCCGACTCACCGAACACGTGTATGAAATGGACGCGGATCGGGACAGCAATGTTATCGAGGTGTATGTCCGTCGTTTGCGGGATCGTCTGGGCAAGGAGATCATTCAGACCCGGCGTGGCCAGGGGTATATCTTCGAGCCATGATATTCCGTTCCCTGCGTGCCAATCTCAACCTCGGTCTGCTGGTGACCATCATTGTGCTGGCCGTGGTGCTCTGGGCGTTGATCGGTATCGCGGTCGAAAAGATCACCGGCGAGTATATCCAGACCCGGCTGGAACATGATGCCGAAAGCCTGCTGGTTGCCAGTCAATTCGACAACGACGGGGAACTGATCCTGGATGAAAAGAAAATCCAGAATATCTATCATCGGCCCTTTTCCGGCCACTATTTCATCATTCAGGCCGGCGACAAAACGCACTATTCCCGTTCACTGTGGGATGAAACATTACATGTCCCAAAGAACCGTAAAACGGACAATGAGGTCATCAGTCACCAGCGCGGTCCACGCAACCAGTCCCTGCTGGTTCGCCAGCAGCGGTATAAAAAACAGGGTCAGGAGCTGCTGATTGTCACGGCCGAGGATGTCTCGCACATTGCCACACAGATACACCGATTCAGAAAACAGTTCGGCGCGTCAATTCTGCTGATCATTATCGTATTGCTCGCGGCACAAAGCGCGATCATTCATTTTGCCATGCGACCCGTCAGGCAGGCGCAACAGGCCATTGGCCGGCTCGAATCGGGACAGGCCAGCCAGTTGCCCGAGAATGTGCCCGCCGAAGTGTTACCGCTGGTCAGGGAAGTCAACCGGCTGTTGCAGCGTCAGCAACAGCGACTGGAACGTTCCCGAAATGCCATGGGCGATGTGGCGCACGCCATCAAAACACCCCTGGCCCTGATCCATCAATGGTATGAAGGCCTCGATGGTTCGGAACAACAGCGGCATGCACAGGTCTTGCAGCAGATCCGGCAAATACAGCAACGGGTCGACAGCGAACTCAAACGGGCCCGTCTGGCCGGTGACCGGCGTAGCCACAAGCGGTTTCATCTGCAACAGGATTTGCCACCGCTACTCGACACGCTGGAACGGTTGTATCAGGACAAGTCAGTAGCGCTCGAAGTAGACAATGCGGAAGATGTTCTTCTGCCCCTGGAGAAGGAAGACGCCACCGAGCTACTGGGTAACCTGCTGGATAATGCCTGGAAATGGGCGAACAGTCGCATTCGTCTGACGTTTTCCGAACAGAATGAGCGGCTGAGTATTACCATCGAAGACGACGGCCCCGGCATCGATCCCCAACAGGCCATCACCCTGCTGCAACGCGGCCAGCGCCAGGACGAAACCGTCAGCGGCCACGGCATCGGCCTGTCCATCGTCAAACAGATCGTCGAAAGCTACCACGGCACCCTGCAACTGGATCGCAGCCCGGCATTCGGTGGGTTGCGGGTAATTGTACAGCTGCCTCTTTTCGGGGGTTCTGATTAAAAAACGCGGAGGACGCGGAGTCGCGGAGTCGCAGAGGAATACAATTTTGAAAATGCTAAACCGGTAAAGGAAAGAGTTTTGAGGGCTTACTTTTGTAACCGATAAATATTAGAAAGTTGGTAACAGCGATGTTGTAGTCGTAAACCGGGTTCTTGATAAAATCCGTTTAAGTTAATAACACAATGATCTTTCTCCGCGCCTCTGCGACTCCGCGTCCTCCGCGTTATTTTCCCAGTGAATCCAAAAAGTGACTATTCCTGGTTAAGCCGGTCCCAGCGGTTGACGATGTCGCAGAACAGTTCGGCGGTGCGTTCGGCATCATAGACTGCTGAATGGGCTTCGCTGTTGTCCCATTCGATACCGGCGGCTTTGGCGGCGCGGGCGAGCACGGTCTGGCCGAAGGCGAGGCCGCCCAGGGTGGCGGTGTCGAAGGTGCTGAACTGGTGAAAGGGCATTTTCTTGAAACCCTGGCGCCTGGCAGCCGCCTTGATGAAGCCGAGATCGAAAAACGGGTTATGCCCGACCAGGATTGCCCGGCTGCATTGCTGAACCCGGATGATCTCGGCGATTGGTTCAAAAATCAGCTCCAGGGCTTCGGCTTCCGGTTTGGCCATACGAAACGGGTGGTAAGGATCAATACCGGTGAATTCCAGCGCTTTGGGGTCCAGCTGCGCACCTTCAAAAGGCTCAACATGGCAGGCAATGGTTTCGGCGGGTTTGACCTTGCCTTCGCGATTCATGATGACCGGAACGGCGGCGATTTCAAGCAGGGCATGACTGTGACAATCGAATCCGGCGGTTTCCACGTCGACCACGACGGGCAGAAAACCACGAAACCGTTTGGAAATATGGGACATCGGAGAGCCTTGAACGTTGCAGGGTAATAGTGGCAATGCGTATTATCACAGGTCTGTTGCAGCCAGGAAAGAGACGGGGCAGGTTTTTATGAAACAGTTAAATTTCGGTATTTCACGTATTGCCACGACGGGTTTGTTGTTGGTGGCACTTTGTGTTGCACACGCAAAGGAACAACAGGGCATATTGTGGGAAGTGGTTCCCGAATCGGGCCAGGCGAGCTATCTGCTCGGTACCATTCACAGCGAGGATCCCCGGGTAACGCGATTACCCCCACTGGTAAAGAAGAAGTTTGACCAGTCAAAAATCTTTTGTGCCGAAATGAAAATGAACGCGGGCACGCAGATCCAAATGAGCCAGGGGATGATGTATCTCGATGGCCAGAAACTGGATCAGCAGATTGACCGTGAGCTATATCAAAAAACCGTCACGTTGATCGCCGATTACGGTATTCCTGAACAGCTGGTGCCCATGTTTAAACCCTGGGCGGTCGGATTGCTGCTGAGTGTGCCCAAACCCGAATCGGGCATGTTCCTCGATTATGTATTGTATCAAACGGCGCAGGAGCAGGGTAAGCAACTGTGTGGTCTGGAAACCCCCGAAGAAGTCGTCGGGCTGTTCGACAACACACCGCTGAAAACCCAGATTAGCCTGTTGCGGGTCGCTGTTCGCGAACACAGTAACCTGGATGAAATGGTCGAGGAGATGCTGCAGATTTACCTGGCACGCGATCTGGACGAGCTGCTTGAATTCAGCGAAAGGGAACTGGAAAAATCAGGCAAGGATGTCAGCGCACTGGTCAACGACAGTCTGATCGAACAACGTAACCGGAATATGCTTGAGACCATGCAGACACAGCTGAAAAAAGGTAACGCCTTTATCGCCGTCGGCGCCCTGCACCTGCCCGGCGACGTCGGCCTGTTACGCATGCTGGAAGCGCAGGGGTATCGGGTCAACGCTGTCTATTAAAGGCAGTACTTAGTTCTTAGTACTGAGTACTTAGTTCTTGGTCCTCAGAACTCAGTAGCCTGTTCCTGTTTTTACTGCTTGGTGGGAGCGCCCCACGGGCGCGATGCTGGCCGATGGTGGGGTCGCGGTCGTTGCCCGCTCCCACAGGTAAAGGCAGTGAGTAGGCCGGACAAAGCGCAGCGGTGTCCGGCATCTTGAAAGTTGCCCGATACCGCGTTGCTTTATCGGGCCTACGACTCAGAACTAAGAACTCAGTACTCAGCACTCAGCACTCAGCACTCAGCACTAATCTTTTATTCGCCAGTGAACGGTCTGGCCGGCACGCAGCGGAATCAACTCCTCCTCACCAAACTTCATGCTGCCGGCCACGGTCCAGTCTTCGCGGATCAGGGTCACGCGATCGGTATTGCG
>NZ_JAVLAZ010000127.1:0-5064 GCF_031581315.1 Thiohalophilus sp. | reverse complement strand
CTAGCACCTAATTCAAGGGTAGGCCGGACATAGCGCAGCGGTGTCCGGCAACCCGAAAGATGCCCGATACCGCTGCGCTATATCGGGCCTACAGACTGAAAGGAACGAGGGACGAGGTACGAGTGACGAGTGACGAATGACGAGGGTTCTCCCAACTCACCCCACCGATGATAGGAGCGGCTGCGCCGCGACAAGCCCTGTCACGCAGCACGATCTATCGCACCGAAGGCACCCTTGCAAGCGATCGGTTCAGGGTATTTTACTCGTACCTCGTCCCTCGGCCCTGTATTTCGGAGCCACAGGTTAGTGATCTGATATCACCCTTTCGGAATTTCGTTCAGACAAATTCACCGACAAAAGACTTGCCGCGTTGATAGTCTTCCAGTCGTCGCCCATAGCCGCGACGTCGTTCAATCCCGCCGGTCAGCTGCCGGTAATCGGCCTGACTGCTCTGGCGTCGATCCCGATGCTGACGACGTTCGCGGCGAGGTCGACTGGCCGGTGCCGCACCTTTCACCTCGATAGGCTGGCTCTGGGTCTTGCCCAGTTGCGTCAAAATACGCGGCAGCGGAAACTGCTCCAGATATTCCGCGGGCAGATCCAGCAGGCGGGATTTGAACTCGTCGGGAGCAAACAGCATGGGAATAATATTGTTATAGTAACTGGCTTGCGGGCTCATTCTAAGAATGTCCCTTTCCTGTTCCAGATAGCCCAGCTGTTTCAACACCCGGACAAGTTCCCCGAATACCTCCTCCAGATTAACACCGTATTTCTGCCTTACCGCCTGCAATGAGATTTCGGTGAAACGCAGTTTACTGGTGATTTCCCGCGCCATTTCCATTTCCGGCGACAACACGTCAACGCTGACGATCGGCGGTTTGCCTTCATCCAGCAGTTGATAATAGGATTTCAGCGTCATGGCGTTTTGATAGGGTTTGCGCGGTGCATAGCCCTGGGAGGAAATCCCCAGAGCCAGCAAGGTCAGATTATCCCAGCGGCGCAACTGATGCTCATAGGACGCCGCCTCCGGCTTGACAAAAATATTCTGCAATACCGCACGATAGCCCTGACTGTCCAGATAATCGCTGGCCCGCGAAAACAGCGCTATCTTGCGTTGATAGTGCTCGTCCTCGGGCGGGCCTTCACCGGCATGCGTCTGGCAGCGCTGGCGATCCAGGGCATAGATAGAAAGGCTGGGAATATCCAGTTCAACGAAGGTTTCCAGCGTATTACGCAGCGCATGGTCCGATTCACCATCAAAACCGTACATGGTATCGACATTAACGTTGCCGATGACCCGCCGCGCATAGGTCAGCTCTTCGATGGCCTCGTTGACCGAGTAATAGCGGTTCATCCCGGCCAGCAGCGCCTCGTCCAGGGTCTGGATACCATAACTCAGACGATTAACACCAAGGGCCCTGAGCAAATCTACCTTCCCCGGTGACAATGTCCCCGGTGCGGCCTCGATAGTGATCTCCGCCTCCGGGGCAAGATCAAAATGCTGTCGTATACCTTCGATAAGCCGAATTAGCAGATAATCATCCAGATAGGTCGGTGTACCGCCACCCAGATAAACCGATTCACAACTCTGTCCTTCCATATGCGGGGCATACAACTGCATCTCGCGCAGCAAATAGTCAACATACCTGGCTGATTGCTCTACCCCCTTGCCGGGAAAAACGGTGTAATAACAAAAATTACACAATGTTTTGCAAAACGGGGTATGCAGATAAAGACTGTAACGTCCCGGAATAATGGCAGGTTCGGACAGCAGTTGCGCCACCAAACCCGGTTGCGAAGCCGGCGGCAGAATCGGCGGCGGGAAGGTCCAGTCAAAGCAGGGGTAGAAATCGTTTTGCACCTGCAACAGTTCCGGCAGACGGGTTTCAAGATCATGAATTTCCGCCAGCGCGGCGGGGGTCGAATCGCCGGCTATCACCTGTGGCGTACGGGTCAGTCGGGATTTCTTGTTAAAATCGGGGCGAAAACGTTTCATGGCCACCTCCCTGTGTTGAGTTGTCTTGTCCGATACCCTTCGTACAATTAAACTAGCCAACTCAGAAAGCCGTGTCCGTCAACCTCATCACGTTTTTATGTCTGCAGAAAATTTTTCGATCCCCGACTGGATCAACTGGATCGCCCAGGATGCCAATGGCAACTGGTGGGGCTACAGTGCCGAGCCCCATCAGCATGACCGGGGCTGGTATGAAAACGAGGTCGGTCGCTGCCAGCTTCTGGCTTCTGACCGACCCGATTCGAACTGGCAGGAAACATTGCGGCGCGTTACGCGCCGGAACATCCCCTGAAACTGAAGATTACCGGATAACCGGTGAATGAACGGATTTCAGATCGAGCGCGCCGGAATGAGAAATGGCGAGATGCATGTTTGCTGTGTGAGTCGGCAAACATGCATCCGGATTCGAATACAAAGAAGGGATTACTATCCGCGAAGGGGTCTAACGTATCAGCGCTGATAATGCAGCTTGATATTACCCCGGCGGCAATAGAGATTGGTCCGATCCGACGTCTGGCAGCGGGCCGTCAATTGCGGTTCCTGCCAGCCCTGCTCCGGTTTCAGACCGTGCGGATCAGCCTGCATACCGCGTGATCCCGCCTGATCCAGCTTGACCGCATTATAATTGTATCTGACCTGGAAACTGCCATCGGCATTGAAGTCGGTTAGTGTCGCCTTGGTGGTATAGGTGACGCGCATGCCATTGATGACCCGCTGTTTTTCGCTGGAGAAACAGACGACTTCCTTATCCGAAGCACTCAGGCAGTGGGTGCTGGCCGACGGCAAAAAGTCGGCCGGTTGAGCCTCCCGTTGCCATTTGTTATTTAACACCAGTTCAGCGAGGTTGGGGATATTGACGCGCCGGGTCGATGCCGGTTTGCTGGAAGCGGCCGCCGCCTGTTTTTGTTGCGCGGCTCTGGCCCTGGCCTGCTGTTCGCGTTTTTCACGCAGCGCGGCTTCGCGCGCACGTGCCGCTGCAGCCTGTTTACGTTTTTGTTCCTCGGCCCGGCGCTGCTTTTCGGCCTGTTCACGCTGGCGCTGCTCTTCTTTCCTGGCGGCAATACGGCGCTTCTTTACCGCCTCTTCGCTACGAGCAAACGCGGCCTTGTTCATGCGCTCCCTGGCCAGGGTATTGCCGTTTTCCGCGGCCTGTTTATACCATTCCATGGCCTGCTTGAGATCGGTTTCCACCCCCATGCCATTTTCGTACATCACACCGAGTTTATACTGGGCAGCCCCATGCTGCTGTGCGGCGGCCTTGCGGTACCACTCGAATGCCTTGCCCATGTCTTCCTCTGTGCCCCGGCCTTCTTCATAGGCATTGGCCACATAATATTGGGCATCGGCATCGCCCCGCTCGGCCAGGATCATGTCCAGCTTGAACTGGCCGGCATCGGCCATCAGCGGCGCGGAAAAACCGATACCGGCCAATGCCGTCAGCACCACCAGAATCTTGTAAAAATAATTTGTCATCGTCTTCTGCCTGCTATGCGTACAACTTACTTACAGATTGACATTACCCGGGCGGCCGGTCCCTTGCAGGGATCCGACTTGAATTGCTCGTCGTCACTCTTGGCCTGCTCGGGCTGGCTTTCTTTCGGCGCGGGTTTGTTAGCGGCTTTGGCTTTGGCCCGGGCTTCGGCCCGGGCTTTTTCCAGCCGGGCCCGCTCCTGAGCCTTGCGCCGGGCTTCGGCCTGGGCTTTTTGACGCTCGAGCTCTTTGGCCCGGGCCTCGGCTTCACGCCGGGCCTTTGCCTCGGCCTGCCGACGAGCCTGCTCCTCGGCCCGCTGTTTGGCCTGGGCTTCCTGGCGGGCTTTTTGCCGGGCGGCTTCCCGTGCCTTACGCGCCTCTTGTGCCTTGCGTTCGGCCTCGGCGCGGCGTTTTGCCTCCTCGGCGCGACGCCGGGCTTCACGGGCGCGCTCGGCCTCCTGGCTGGCGGCCTGGTTTTGCGCCTGGCGGGCACGTTTCACGCGTGCGATGGCCGCCTGGGCATCGCTATGCCCGGCTGCCCGGGCCTTTTCATACATTTCGAGCGCCTTGTCGTAACTCTGCTCGGTGCCCTGGCCCTGTTCATACATTTCGCCCAGCTTCATCATGGCGCCGGCACTGCCGTTGTTGGCCATCTTTTGCTGGAATGAAAACAGGCTTTTCAGCGGATCGTCCTGCGCCACGGCAACACCACCCAGCACCAGGCCCAGCAACACAATGGAAAGATACTTTTTCATTATCGAATGACTTCGCCAGTTAAGTTAAATAACCGATTGCAGAATAAGGTCGGCCCTCCGTAGAGGGCCGACAGAACGATGATCAGGGAATGATCAGTACCACGTTGACACTCTTGTCGAGGTACTTGCCCTCGATATACCCAATGGCGCCCGGATTCCGGGCCACCCAGTTTTTTACGGCCTCATCACCCGCGATAACCCGGGGCGGTTTGCCCTTGCCGGTGAACTTGAGTTTGGACCAGTGGCGATTGACTGCACTGGCCGACTTTCTGACCACCGCCCTGTAGAACTTCTCGCGGACCGGGCTGTTGGTAGACTGATCCACCGGTTTGGCCGACACGCCGTTGGGAAAGCTTTTACTGTTGCCCATGTAGATATCGGCGACCTGTTCACGGGAGACACCGATTTCCTTGACGCCGGGATGAGTGATAACAGCAATCTCGGCCTGGACGCTCTGAATACCGGCCAGCAACAATACCATTACCGCCGTCTTGCTTAAGACATTCTGAAACTTACGCATTGGACTCTCTCTTAAAAAATCGTATCGAAGGTAACGGTATAGATATTGCCGTCTTCCACGGTGCCTTTATTGAACAGGCCGTAGGTTCCCCCGGCCGAGTTCGCTTGCGGCTCCGAGTTCATGATTTCAAATTTGATCGCGGACGCGTCACCGATTTCGGTGCGCAGACCCAGGGCCATGGATTCCTGGACCTGGGCGACCGATGATTTGAAATCACCTTCGTCGATTTTGGCGTAAGTGACATAAGGCAGGAAGCGATCTACCCGGTAACCCAGGGTGAGATAATAGGCTTCCTGATCGGGAAA
>NZ_JAVLAZ010000035.1:4138-26715 GCF_031581315.1 Thiohalophilus sp. | reverse complement strand
GATCGGTTTTATCGGCGGCGGCAATATGGCCCGCAGTCTTATTGGTGGACTCTGTCAGAGTGGTCTGCCGCCATCCAGTTTGCATGTCTCCGAACCGGATGAGACGCGCCGTCAGGCGCTGCATGACGATTACGGCATTACGGTACATGGTGACAATCAGGCGGTCGTCGACGCCTGCGAGGTGGTGGTGCTGGCGGTCAAGCCACAGGCCCTCAAGCAGGTCATCAGCGAACTGCAGCCCGGCACGCACGACGACAAGCTCTATCTGACCATCGCCGCCGGCATACGCACCGACGCCATTCAACAGTGGCTGGGGGGCGAACGGGCCATTGTGCGCGCCATGCCCAACACCCCGGCACTGGTCCAGTCCGGCGCCACCGGCCTGTTCGCCAACGCGCACGTCAGCGACGAGCAAAAAGGGCTGGCCGAGTCGATTATGCGCGCCGTCGGGCTGACAGTCTGGATCGAGGAGGAGGCGCAGATGGATGCTGTGACCGCCGTCTCCGGCAGTGGCCCGGCCTATTTTTTCCTGGTCATGGAGGCGATGGAACAGGCCGGCGTCAAACTCGGCCTGCCCGAGGAGACGGCCCGGCTGTTGACCCTGCAGACCGCCTTCGGGGCCGCCAAGCTGGCGCTGGAGATCGAAGAGGAGCCGGCCCGGCTGCGACGCAATGTCACCTCCCCCGGGGGCACCACCGAACAGGCGATTCTGGCCCTGCAGGATCGTCAGCTTGAAGCCATTTTTGAACAGGCCTTGCAGGCCGCCCGGGATCGGGCCCGCGAGCTGGCCGATGAACTGGGACAATAACCATGAACTACGTCAGTAACGCCGGGGTTTTCCTGATCCAGACGATTTTCGGGCTGTACGCCATCGTGGTGATGCTGCGCCTGCTGCTGCAATGGGTACGGGCCGATTTTCACAATCCCATCTCCCAGTTTCTGGTCAAGGCCACCTCCGCGCCGCTGCGTCCCCTGCGCCGTTTTATCCCCGGTTACGGCGGTATCGACTTCGCCGCCGTGGTCCTGCTGCTGATTATCAAGCTGGTTGAAATCGGCCTGATCAGCCTGTTCCCCGAATTCCCGGCGCTGGATATCGGCGGCGCCGTCGCGCTGGCCGTGGTCGAACTGCTCAAGCTGCTGCTCAATGTCTTTATCTTCGGCATTATCATCATGGCGGTCCTCAGCTGGATCGCCCCGGGCACTTACAACCCGGTCGCCGCGTTGCTGCACCAGCTGGTCGAGCCGGTGCTGCGCCCCTTCCGCCGCCTGCTGCCGCCGATGGGTGGGCTGGACCTGACCCCGCTGATCGCCCTGATCGCCCTGTGGCTGGTCATGCTGCTGATCATCGCGCCGTTGCAGGATGGTATCTGCAGTCTGAGCCTGTTCAACAACACCTACTGCCGTGCCCGGCTTCTATAGCTGGCAGGACGGCGACCTGTTACTGCGGGTCTATCTGCAGCC
The DNA here is from genome assembly GCF_031581315.1 of Thiohalophilus sp. Lineage (GTDB taxonomy): Bacteria > Pseudomonadota > Gammaproteobacteria > UBA6429 > Thiohalophilaceae > Thiohalophilus. The sequence goes on along the minus strand of NZ_JAVLAZ010000035.1, from coordinate 25,254 downwards.
GCGCGCCAGTCGCGATGAAATCACCGGCCCCCACGGCGATGCCCTCAAAATCCGCGTCACCGCGCCACCGGTGGAAGGCAAGGCCAATCGCAAGTTGCAGGCGTTCCTGGCCGATCAGTTCGGCGTGCCGCCGAGCGGAGTAACGCTGCAGCGTGGCCATGGCAGTCGTATCAAGCTGTGGCGCATCCACCGACCGCAGCGCCTGCCGGAGCAGATTTTGCCCCCGGCATAAACGGACAAAATTCGGCATTTTTCCCCGATTTCGCTATAGTTACAGGGAGTTGTTAAACTTATTCCTCGTCAGGCCGTTAAACCCTGACACGAGGTTGCCCGATGGGGCGACGAAGTGAGGCACAGATCACAGTTTATCCATTGTGACAGCGAAATGTGTCCCGCTATATTGCACAGTAAGTGACTTTTTTCTGACAGCAACCTGGTAACCGGACTCAAGATGGCGACAGACCGTTTCACCGATCAGATGCAGGCCTACGGGCGCTGGCGCGGCGACCTCAGTACCGCGATCGAAAAATACCAGCAATGGCTGAATGCCAATAACATGAGCAACCCGGAGGCCGAACTGCGGATCTTCGAGCTCCTTGATGCGCTCAAGTCCGACCGGCTCACCATCGCCTTTGTGGCCGAGTTCGCGCGCGGCAAGACCGAGCTGATCAACGCCATCTTCTTCTCCGAATATGACCGGCGTCTGTTACCCTCCGAGGCCGGACGCACCACCATGTGCCCCACCGAGCTGTTCTACGACTCGGACGCGGACATGAGCTATATCCGCCTGCTGCCCATCGAAACCCGTCTGGAAGAGATGAGCATCCAGGAACACAAGAAAAACCCCATCAACTGGACCACCATCGAGCTGGACACCAACTCCTCGGAGAAAATGGCCGAGGCGTTTCGAGAGGTCATTCGCACCAAACGGGTGCCGGCGCCGGTGGCCGAAAAACTGGGCCTGGTGGATCCGGACGTGCACGCCGAGACCGACATGGTGGAGATCCCCATGTGGCGCCACGGGCTGATCAGTTTCCCGCATCCGCTGCTCAAGGAAGGCCTGACCATCCTCGATACCCCGGGGCTCAACGCCATCGGCAACGAGCCGGAACTGACTCTCAATATGCTGCCCAATTCCCAGGCGGTAGTCTTTGTACTGGCCGCCGATACCGGCGTTACCAAATCCGATATGCAGATGTGGAATCAGCATGTTAAACCGCTGGGCGGCGATGCCCGTCACGGGCGGATTATCGTGCTGAACAAGGTCGATACCCTGTGGGACGAGCTCAAAAGCGACGATGAAATCGACAACAGCGTCGCCCAGCAGTGCAAAAGTGCCGCCAAGATGCTGGAGATCGAGGCCGCCAACGTCTTTCCTGTCTCGGCGCAAAAAGGGCTGCTGGCCAAGATCCGCACCGACAACGAACTGCTGCAGCGCAGCAACATCCTGGCCCTGGAATCGATTCTGGCCAAGGACATCCTGCCGCGTAAACAACACCTGGTGCGCGAAAGCATCGTCGGTGAAATCGGCGGCATGGCGCAACAATCCCGCGACCTGATCGCCTCGCGCCTGGCCGATACCAACAAACAACTGAACGAACTGAAAAGCCTCAGCGGCAAGAACGAAGATGTCATCATGCATCTGATGAAAAAGACCCGCGAGGAACAATCCACCTATCACAAGAGCGTGGAAAGCTTTCAGGCCAACCGCAAAACCTTTAACGACAAACACACCGAGCTGCTCAACACCCTGAGCCTGACCCGGCTGGACAAGCTCATGTCCAAAACCCGCAAGGAGATGTCCGGCAGCAAGTTCACCATGACCCTGAAAGGTTCGATGAAGGAGTTTTTCGACATTATTCAGGAAACCATGGACACGGCCAGCAAACAGACCGATCAGATCAACATGCTGCTACAGACCATCTATCGTCAGTTCAATAAAGACCACGGCCTGACCGACGTCAAACCCCGGCTGATCAGCATGGGCAAATACAAGCGCGAGCTGGACCGGCTGTATCACGAAGCCGAAGGATATCGTAACAGCGCCAAACTGACCGTGACCGAACAGGCCTTCGTGGTGAAAAAGTTCTTTATCTCCATGGTCAGTCACGCACGCAATATCCTGTTCCAGGCCCACCAGGATGTGGAAGCCTGGGGCAAAAATGCCATGGCGCCGCTGGTCGTGCGCATCAAGGAACACAAAAACCAGATGGAAAAACGGCTGGAAAGCCTGCGCAAGATCAACGAATCCCGCGATACCCTGCAAAACCGGATTCAGGAGCTGGAAAAAACCGCCGAGGCGCTCAACGTCCAGCTGGCAGACATTAATCTGCTGATGGAAACCCTGAACCGGCCGCTGGAATCCTTTATGGAGCAGGACACCGCCCAGGTCGCCTGACAGAGGCCCGGCCCAACCGCTTGCACCGATGGCGACCTGTCACTTAGACTTGCTGTCTTGTTGATCAATCAGGTCACGACGACAGTTAGCCGATGCCCGAGACAATCCCCGCCGATTCCGTCGGTCTGGTCACCCCGCAAAAGCTGGTATACGACGCCCCCATCGATCTCGATTGCGGTCGTGTGCTGCCCGGCTTTGAGATGGTGTACGAAACCTACGGGCAACTCAATGCGCAGAAGAATAACGCCATTCTGATCTGTCATGCCCTGAGCGGCGATCACCATGCCGCCGGCTATCACAGCATGGAAGATCGCAAACCGGGCTGGTGGGACACCTGCATCGGCCCGGGCAAGCCCATCGATACCAATCGATTCTTCGTGGTCGCCCTCAACAACCTTGGCGGCTGCAAGGGCACCACCGGCCCCATGAGCACGAATCCCGACACCGGCAAGGCGTACGGGCCCGATTTTCCCATTGTGACCGTCAGCGACTGGGTCCGCAGCCAGGCCCTGCTGGCCGACCACCTCGGTATCGAGCAGTGGGCGGCGGTGGCCGGCGGCAGCCTGGGCGGCATGCAGGCCCTGCAATGGGCCATCGACTATCCTGATCGCCTGCGTCACAGCATTGTGATTGCCGGCGCCCCCAAGCTTTCGGCCCAGAATATCGGCTTTAACGAAATTGCGCGCCAGGCCATCATGTCCGACCCCGATTTTCATGAAGGGCGCTATTACGATTACAACACCATCCCGCGCCGCGGCCTGATGATCGCCCGCATGCTCGGCCATATTACCTATTTGTCCGATCTGTCCATGCGCGCCAAGTTCGGGCGCGAGCTGCGCGAGGGGACCATTAACTTCGGTTTCGATGTCGAGTTTCAGGTGGAAAGCTACCTGCGTTATCAGGGCAAATCGTTCGTCGAGAAATTCGATGCCAATACCTACCTGCTGATGACCAAAGTACTCGATTACTTCGATCCGGCCAAGGATTACGACGACGACCTGGCCGCCGCCCTGGCCAACAGCAAGGCCGAGTTTTTCGTCGCCTCCTTCACCGGTGACTGGCGCTTCGCCCCGGAGCGCTCACGTGAGATCGTCAAGGCCCTGGTCAAGGGCCGCAAGAATGTCAGTTATTCAGAGATCACCGCGCATCACGGTCACGATGCGTTTTTGATGCCCATTAATGACTATATGGATGCGCTACGCACCTATATGAACCGGGTGGAACAGGGGAACGACCAATGACGCCTTTACGTTCCGAACTGCGCATGATCGCCGACTGGATCCGACCCGGTTCCCACATACTGGATCTCGGTTGTGGCGACGGGACCCTGTTGCATAACCTGCATGAACATCGCCAGGCAACCGGTTACGGAATTGAAATCGACCAAAACAAGATCGTCAAGGCCATCGCCAACAACATCAATGTCATTCAGACCGATCTGGACGCCGGTCTGTCGGAGATCGAATCCGGTTCCTTCGATTATGTCGTCATGAGCGAAACGCTGCAGGCGGTACGCTATCCGGACAAACTAATCGACGAGATGCTGCGCATCGGCTCCGAAGCCATTATTACTTTCCCCAACTTCGGACACTGGCGTTGTCGGATGGAACTGTTCTACGGTCGTATGCCGGTCACGCCATCACTGCCGGACACCTGGTACAACACGCCCAACATCCACATGTGCACCATTCATGACTTTGAACAGCTTTGTCAGGACATGAACCTGCGGGTGGTGCAGCGAATCGTCGTCGACCGTGATCACAAACCCAGTGTCACCGCCAGGATGTTGCCCAACCTCATGGGTGAAGTGGCTCTCTACCGGTTACAGAACCGCTAGTCACAACGCCCTTCCCGGGACCATCGCCCCGGCTCTGGTTTGCACCAGCTGAAAATCGTTTGTCAAGACGGTGAAAATCCGTTTTCTCGTCTATAGTTAAAAACAGAGAACGACACAACAATGAGGAGGCGCACAATGGGATCGCTGCTTAAATGGTTACTTACGTCCCTGCTGCTGGTTTGCAGTTTTCACCCGGCAACGGCCAGTGCTGAACAGGCCAAGCGCTTCGGCGACTATGTCGTCCATTACAACACTCTGACCACCGATATGCTCAATCCCGATGTGGCAAGGGAATACGACATCCGGCGCAGCCGCAGCCGGGCGATGATCAACATTTCGGTCATTCGTCAAAGCGATAACCAGGCGGTCCCCGCCGATCTAGAGGTTACCAGTGGCATGCTGACCGGCCACAAGCAGAATCTGACGATGCGCGAGATCCGTGAAGGTGATGCGATCTACTATGTCAGTGACTTTCCGGTCGCCCATCGCGACGCGCTGAACTTTGCTATCCGGGTCAAACCCGAAGGCAGCCGGCAGAGCCACACCTTTGAATTCGAAAAACAGTTTTTCACCGAATAATCCACTCTCTATCTGCCCGGGTGCCAGCCTGATCTCCTCACAGGGATGTGATAATCAGGCTGACAAACGCTCAGGACGGTAACGGCTGCCAGGCCAGGTACAGGGTCACCAGGCCAAATACCATGACCAGTGCGCCGGCCAGATAACGTACAAGAGGATAGCGCACAAAACGCTGCAGGCTCGCGGCGAACATGCCCATCAACAACAGGTTGGGCAGGGTACCCAGACCAAAACTCAGCATCAGCAGCCCCCCTTCCACGGCGCTGCCGGTCGAGATGGACCAGATCAGGACGCTGTAGACCAGCCCGCAGGGCAGCCAGCCCCACAACATCCCCAGCAGCAGAGCCTGGCGGGGCCGGGTTACCGGCATCAGACGTCGGCCCAGCGGCTCGATATAGCGCCACACCACCCGTCCGCCGCTTTCGACATAACGCAGGCCGGTCCACCAGCCGGCGATATACAGTCCCATCGCCAGCATGAACAGGCCGGCGATCACCTGCAGGACGGTCTGATACTGGTGAATCACCAGCAGGTTATCGGCCAGCGCACTGAGCCCGCCCAGTAGCACGCCGCCCAGGGTATAGCTGGCGATGCGCCCGATGTTGTAACTCAGCTGAAAGCCGAACAGCCGGCCGCGTGACTGCGGCTGCGGCAAGCCGAAGGTCAGCGCGCCGACGATGCCCCCGCACATGCCGACGCAGTGCACGCCGCCCATCAGTCCCACGATAAATGCCGCCACCAGGGAAAATTCCGCACTCATGATCTAGCCGTCCACTCGCGTCGCTTCACGACGCATCAGATACAGGATTAACAGGATCACCGGCACGCCGAGCAAGGCGGTCAGCAGGAAGAACCCGGGATACCCCAGCTGTTCCACCATGCCACCGGAGTAACCGCCCAGCACCTTGGGGAACAGGGTCATCAGCGAGCTGAAAATGGCATACTGCACGGCGGTAAAGGAGATACTGGTAAGACTCGACAGATAGGCGATAAACGCCGCGCTGGCCAGCCCGGCACACAGGTTGTCGGCCGCGATCACCAGCGCCAGCATCGGCACGTTCGGCTCCATGGTCGCCAGCAACATAAACAGCAGATTGGTACCTGCCGCCAGGATCGCGCCGGTCAGCAACATACGCATGATCCCGAAACGGGTCGTGAGCAGCCCGCCGACAAAGCCCCCCAGCAGCGCCATAATCAGGCCCAGCACCTTGTTAATCGAGGCGATCTGTTCCTTGGAATACCCCATATCGAAATAAAACACATTGGAGATCACACCCAGCACGATATCCGATATGCGGTAAAAGCCCACCAGCAACAGAATCCACAAGGCCAGTTTGGCGTAGCGCCGGAAAAAATCGACGACCGGCTCCACATAGGTCGTGCGCACCATATCGCGATTCACCGCGTGCACCAGTATCAGTGCCCGGGCCGTGGCAACAGCCAGCAGCAGCGCCACGCCGATCTGGACAGTCTGACCGATGAATGCCGCCAGTACCCCGTTGAACCCGAGACTTTCCCGCAGCGAGACTTTTACCATTTCCGCGACGCCCAGTTGTAAAAACGCCAGAATAAAGACGCCGGTGACTGTCAGAAACAGCACGACAAAGCGGAAATAATCGAAACTGCTGTGCAAATAGGCTTCCCGTTGCCGATTCGGGACCGGTTCACGGATCAGCAGGGTCGTTATCAGGCCGACCAGCATCAGCATGGCCATGCACAGATAAGTCAGGCGCCAGGCCTGATAACTGTAAGTTTCAGCGCTGCCCAACCAGCTTGCCAGGTACAGTGCCCCGGCACCGGAGGCGAGCATACCTACCCGGTAACCGGCGATGTACATGGCGGCCAGCGCTGCCTGCAGCCGGTCACCGGCCGACTCGATACGATAGGCATCGATGACGATATCCTGGGTGGCTGCCGACAGACCAAGCAACACCGTGGCCAGCGCCATCATCGGCAGGTTGTCTACGGGGTCAGTCATGCCCATCAGAATGATGGAGCTCATGATCAGCAGCTGCGCCACCAGCAACCAGCTGCGTCGACGTCCGAGCAGCGTATACAGGCCGGGCAGCGGCAACTTGTCGATCAGCGGCGCCCAGACGAACTTGAAGGAGTAGGCCAGCGCCGCCCAGCTGAAATAGGTGACCGCACCGCGCTCCACGCCCGCCTCGCGCAGCCACAGCGAGAGTGACGAGAAAATCAGCAACAGTGGCAACCCGGCGGAGAAGCCGAGAAACAGCATTGCAATCGCCTGAGGTTGGCGATACACCTCAAGCGCCTTGCGCCAGCTCGCCAGGGAAGGTAGAGACAAATCGTATTCCGTCTTGTGGTGGCCAGAATCAGACGCGGTTACTCTAGCATGATCAGCGCGTACGAGGTGACAGCCGACAGGGTATAGCGGCAACGCTTCTGCTGCCGGCCCGGGCCGATGGAGGACGAAACTGCCGGCCCGACCTACCTGCACTGTCGTAATTCTGTCAGAATTGGCCGCTAGCGTATGGTAGGGCTGCGAGCCGACGCCCCACGACACTGCCTGGATGCAACCTGATGAGGAACTTCATGAACTGGCGAACACTCTTATCTCTGGGACTGGCCTCCCTGCTACTGACGGCCTGCGCACCAACCGGGCCGGTTAAATTTTATAACGGCCCCGAGAAACCCATGAGTGAAATTGCGCTGGTCAAGGTCCCCGGCCCGATTACCACCCTGGCTATTGACGGCCGCGATATCCGCGCCCCGTCCAAAGAAGAAGGCTTTTACGAACTCCATCTGTCACCCGGCCAACATACCCTGAGCTTCAAGTACGAACTCTACTGGGGCTCGTCCGACAGCGGTATGATGATTAAATCCAGTCCCACCGAGGTTCAGGCCCATTTCAGGGCCGGGCAGGTGTATGAACTGCGCTATGAAAGACCGGAGTCGGAAGACGAAGCGTTCACCATGGCCAGTGATTTTCAGGCTACCCTGGTGGAACGGAGCGGTGGTCAGCGTATCGCCGCCACGCCCTCGGATGAATATCCCTCGGGGATCACCAATGCCGAACCGGTGGTGCCTGAAACACCAGCCCCGGCCCAGACCCAGGCCAGTGGCTCGCTACCCGACGCCAACCAGGCTGTTAACGAAGACGCCGTCAAGCGGCTCAAGTTCTGGTGGCTGATGGCGGATGAGACCGAACGCGAGGCATTCCGCCAGTGGATGCAGCAGGACATGCCAAACTTCAACGAATAAGTTTTGAACCACCAAGACACAAAGACACCAAGAAAAATTCGTTAATTAAAAAATACTCCTTGGTGCCTTGGCGCCTTGGTGGTTTACCTTCTGACTGTTTCACTCGATACCATACTGCGCACGGTAGGCCTTGACGGCTTCGAGTTTGTCTTCCATCCCGGTTTGCTTGGACAGGTATTCGATTAACAACTCGAGCTGGATAATGCTGTGCACGGGAATGTGGTAATTGTTTTCCACTTCCTGAATGGCGGACAACTCGCCCTTGCCTTTTTCCTGACGATCCAGGGCGATGACCACGCCCGCCGGGGTCGCTCCGTTGGCCTCGATAATCTCCATCGCCTCGCCGATGGCGGTGCCGGCGGTGATCACATCATCAATAATCAGTACCTTGCCCTGCAGTGGCGCGCCGACGATGTTGCCGCCCTCGCCGTGGGCCTTGGCTTCCTTGCGATTAAAGGCATAGGGCACATCGACATCATGTTGCTCGGCCAGTGCCACGGCCGTCGCCGCGGCCAGCGGTATGCCTTTGTAGGCGGGGCCGAACAGCACGTCGAACTGCACGCCGGAATCCACAATGGTTTGTGCGTAGTAGCGCCCTAAACGCGCCAGTGCCTTGCCGCTGTTGAACAGGCCGGCGTTGAAAAAATAGGGGCTGACCCGGCCCGACTTGAGCGTAAATTCACCAAAGCGCAGCACGTCGCGCTGCAGGGCGAACTCGATAAATTCCTGTTGATAATCACGCATGTTGAAAATTCCGGATTGTGTGGCTGGGGATTTCGTTGTTCAGGTTGTGTATCATACACCTTTTGGTCGTAACCGGATAAGTGTGATGTTCAGAGTGATTACCGCCAACCTCAACGGCATTCGCGCTGCCCAGCGCAAGGGCTTTTTCGAATGGATGAAGCGCCAGAAGGCCGATGTGATCTGCATCCAGGAGACCAAGGCACAGGAACACCAGCTGGATAACGATATTTTCTATCCGAAGGGCTATCACACCTACTTTTTCGACGCCCAGAAAAAGGGCTACAGCGGCGTGGCGATCATGAGCCGCCACCGGCCGGACAAGGTTTCCATCGGCCTGGGCTGGGATCATGTCGACACTGAAGGCCGCTGGATCGAAATCGAGATCGGCAAGCTCACGGTCGCCTCGCTCTATCTGCCCTCCGGCGCCTCCAGTGAGGAGCGCCACAACAACAAGCTGATCTTCATGGACCGCTTTGCCGAGGATCTCAGGGCTATGCGGCGCCGGCGCCGCGATTACATCATCTGCGGCGATTTCAACACCGTGCACAAAGAGATCGATATCAAGAACTGGAAGTCCAACCAGAAGACCTCCGGCGTTACCCCGGTGGAGCGGGCCTGGCTGGACAATCTGTTCGACAACATCGGCTTTATCGATGCGTTTCGCGAGGTTAATCAAAAACCCGATCAGTATACCTGGTGGTCCAACCGCGGTAATGCCCGTGAGAACAACGTCGGGTGGCGTATCGATTACCAGATCATCACCCCGGGCCTGAAGGGTACCGTCAAAAAAGCCTCGGTGTATAAAAACAAGTGGTTCTCCGACCACGCGCCCTTGACCATCGATTACGACATCGAGGTCTGACTTTTTACAGACAGCTCCGGGCAGACAGAACCCTGCGAAATAATTCTCTCGCAAAGGCGCAGAGCCGCAGTAAAACATGCATTTTATTTCTACGTCTTCGCGTCGTGGCGAAAGTCATGATAAATCCAGAATATAGACAGTGAATTCTCACAAAGACGCAGAGCCGGCGAAGTCAATAATATTATTTTTCTCATCGCCTCAGCGTCCTGCAGAGGAAGTTCATTACCCATTTATTTGCTTCGCCGCTTATCCCCGGCAACACCATTTCCTGCTTCTCCTGAACACGTAATCCATCAACCAGGATTACCGGGCTCGTACTCTCTGAGTACACATTTTATCTCCCCTGTGGTTGTGGCAGCTTCGCCAACCATCATCTATCTTTAATACAGCACATAAGAACAAGTTACCCCTGTAAAGGGTGAACATTTTTGGGGTTATGGCCAAAGAGCCCGCCCCATCGCGAAGCCATCACCCATGCCACAATCCGCAGGAGGAGAGCAGCATGAAGTCACGCGACGAGCAGATTCGGGATCTCGAGCAGGAATGGGCGCAGAATCCCCGCTGGCACGATGTCAAACGGGGCTATTCGGCGGCCGACGTGGTTCGCCTGCGGGGCTCGTTGCAGCCGGAATATACCCTGGCCCGCCACGGTGCCGAGAAGCTGTGGTCGCTGGTACACGGCGAAGCCAGCAAGGGCTATGTCAACGCCATGGGTGCCATTACCGGCGGCCAGGCCCTGCAACAGGCCAAGGCCGGGATCGAGGCGATTTACCTCTCCGGCTGGCAGGTGGCAGCCGATGGCAACACCTCGGAAACCATGTACCCCGATCAATCCCTGTATGCCTATGACTCGGTCCCGGCGATGGTGCGGCGCATCAACAACACCTTCAAGCGAGCCGACGAGATCCAGTGGGCGCGCGGCGACAATCCCGGTGATGAAGGCTATATCGATTATTTTCTGCCCATCGTGGCCGATGCCGAGGCCGGCTTTGGCGGGGTACTCAATGCGTTTGAATTGATGAAGAACATGATTGCCGCCGGTGCGGCCGGGGTGCATTACGAAGATCAGCTGGCAGCGGTCAAAAAATGCGGTCACATGGGCGGCAAGGTTCTGGTGCCGACCCAGGAAGCGGTGCACAAGCTGATCGCCGCGCGTCTGGCCGCCGATGTCTGCAATGTTCCGACCCTGTTGCTGGCCCGCACCGACGCCGAGGCGGCCAACCTGTTGACCTCCGACTTTGATCCGCACGACACGCCGTTTTTGACCGGTGAACGCACCGATGAAGGCTTTTATCGGGTAAAAAATGGGCTGGAGCAGGCCATCTCCCGGGGCGTCGCCTATGCCCCCTATGCCGATCTGGTCTGGTGTGAAACCGGCACCCCGGATCTCGGCTTCGCCCGCGAGTTCGCCGAGGCGGTACTGGAAAAGAATCCGAACAAGCTGCTGGCCTATAACTGCTCGCCGTCGTTTAACTGGAAGAAAAACCTCGATGACAGAACCATTGCCCGCTTCCAGGAGGATCTGGCCAAACTGGGTTACAAATACCAGTTCATTACTCTCGCGGGTATCCACAGTATGTGGTTCAACATGTTTGACCTCTCCTATGATTATGCGCGTGGCGAGGGCATGAAACATTATGTGGAAAAAGTGCAGCAACCCGAATTTGCCGCGCGCGAAAAGGGCTATACCTTCGTCTCCCATCAGCAGGAGGTGGGGGCCGGTTATTTTGATGATGTCACCTCCACCATACAGGGCGGTTTCTCTTCGGTGACCGCACTGACCGGTTCCACCGAGGAGGGGCAGTTCGACGACACATAAACGACCCCAGGGTAAAGACATGAGTGTCGACTCCGGCCTGCCATCCAGCTTGCCCGCTTTCTCTCCGGACCCGTCTGAACAGGGCGTGGTCGGCGAGCTGGCCACCATGATCCTGGCCGGCTTCAGCCGGCACTTTACACTGTTTCGCGAGATAACCCGTGAAGCACATGACAATTTTGTCCGCGGTGACTGGGTAGCCAGCCGCCAGGCAGCCATCCGTCGCATTAGCCTGTACGATGACCGTGTTCGCGAAACCATCCAGGAATTGCGTGAACGATTTGATCAAGAAACACTTCACGCCGCCCCCTGGCAGCAGGTCAAATTTCAATACATGGGCCTGTTATACCGCCATCGTCAGCCGGAACTCGCCGAAACCTTTTATAACTCGGTCTTTGTCGGGCTGTTCGAACGCCACTTCTATAATAATGATTTCATTTTCGTACGCCCCTCCATGTCTACCGAGCGACTGGACAGTGACGATCCGGTGTATCGAAGCTTCTATCCCTTGCGCGAGGGTTGGCGTGCCACACTGCAGAAGATCCTCTCTATCTCCGACATCGGTCTCTCTTTCGGCGATCTGCGTCATGATGTACGCTGTATAACAGAGTCCATTCGCCGACATACTAACCTGCCTCGTCGGCTTACCCAGCATTTTCAAATCCAGATGCTGCGTCAGCCTTTTTACCGTAATCGCTCGGCTTATCTGGTGGGGCGAGTCATAAACGGACCGGACCGCTATCCATTTATTCTGCGTATCCGTCGCAACCAGGATGGCAGCGCCTATGTGGATCGACTGATCAGTGAACGCGACAATGTCGCCAGTCTGTTTACTTCGGCGCGCGCCTATTTTCTGGTTGATACCGAGATCCCGTCGGCGGTAATCCGCTTCCTGCTCGATTTCCTGCCGGAGAAAACCGCGGCGGACCTGTATACCCAGATCGGTTTTCACAAGCAGGGCAAGGCGGAATTTTATCGCGATTTTCTCGATCACCTGCAGCGTTCATCGGATGCCATCGAAACCGCGCCGGGCAGCAAAGGAATGGTCATGGTGGTTTTCACCCTGCCGTCCTATCCCTATGTCTTCAAATTGATCCGTGATCGATTTCCGCCACCGAAGAACACGACGCGCCAGAAAGTTATCGACCGCTATCATATGGTCAAACAACATGATCGGGTCGGACGACTGTCCGACGCCTGGGAGTTTTCCTACACGGCATTCCCGGTGGAACGGTTTACCGACGAGCTGCTTGAAGAACTTCAAACCGAGGCCGCCTCGCAAGTTTCGTTCGAGGACAATCAGCTGATCATCAAACATTTGTTTATTGAACGTCGTCTCGAGCCGCTGAATCTGTATCTGGAGCGGGCCGATGAGGAAGGCACACGCCACGCCCTGCAGGATTACGGGGATGCCATTCATGACATTGCCGCCGCCGGGATTTTTCCCGGCGACCTGCTGACCAAAAACTTTGGCATTACCAGTTATGGCCGCGTTATTTTTTACGATTATGACGAAATCATGCCGATGGACGAATGTCATTTTCGACATATCCCGCCACCGCGTTATCCCGAGGACGAACTTGCCGCCGAGCCATGGTATTCCGTCGGTCCCAATGATATTTTCCCCGAAGAATTTGCTGTGTTTCTATTCACCGATCCCCGACAACGCGAACTTTTTACCCGCCTGCACCCGGAATTGCTCGACGCGGATTACTGGCAACAGTTGCAGGGGCAACTGGCCGAGGGACAGTTACCGGAGTAAACAGCTGATTTTTTGTCGTAAAATCGTGAACTTGCCTGTTTGCTGCTCCAGCTGCGGCTTTGATGTTATAATGAATGGGTAAAATATCGAGATATCAAAGCGAGCGCCCTGTGTCAGATCCGGATAAATTAACCAAACAGCATGACAAACTCGTACATAGCGATAATGTCAAAGTCACCTCCCATGTACAGCGCGAGGAAGGTGAATGGTTTGTCAATACAGTGATGATCGAGGGCGTGGATGTTCCCTTTCGCTATAAACGCAAGAAAAAATACAAGGATCTCACCGGCGCCCGCGTCAACCTGACCTATTATCCCGATAATCTGAGTGTCGGTGGCATGGAGATGGAGATCATGACGGTCGTCCGCATCCGTGTAACCTGATCCACACTATCACTGTTGTACGCCGATCAGCCGACAATCAGTTTTAACCCCACCAGAATAGTCACAAACTCAAATACGCGTTTGATGGCCCTGTTGCCCTTGATGATCGAGTAGTGGGCACCGATATATCCCCCCAGCAACGAACCCAGTAACAGGACCGGCAGCCAGTCCCAGCGAATCGAGCCCAGCAGACCCAGCGTCAGGGCGCCGCTGCCATTCCAGAACAGCCCCACCATCACCAGGGTGTGGGCGACGGCACGCTTGTAATCGAGACCGAACCAGCGAATCAGCCACAGCGTGACAAACAGGCCGGTCCCGGAGGTCAGCGAACCGTTGAGAAAACCGATCCCAAACAGCACCGCGCCCCCGATGACCAGTCCACTGCGATCCCGATGGCTGCGGGTATCCACCTGCCCCAGATCAGGACTCGCCCAGGAATAAATCCCCAGGCCCATGGTCAGTAGCCCCAGGGCCAGTTCCGCCCAGCGGTCCGGCACATTCAGAATGACACTGGCGCCCAGGACTACCCCGGGCACCCCGGCCAGCAACATGATCAGTGCAAATTGCCTATCCAGGTTCTTTTCTCTAAAGTGGCGGGCGGAGGCGCCGATACCCAAGGCGACACTGGCCAGCTTGTGGGTTGCCAGCGCCACACTGAAGGGTAAACCAAGGAAGATCAGGGCCGGCAACTGCAATAAACCGGCCCCGCCGCCGGCAAAGGCAGAAAAGGCGTTGGCCAGCAGGGAAATAATAAATAACAGGATGTATTCCAACATGCGTGAAAAATTTCCTACAATTGAGTTCCTGAAGCCAAGGACTCTGTAATGATAACCGGATTCCGTTTACCAGTTCGCCTCTGCCTCGCGGCACTGATTCTCGCGATTGCCCATCCCGCCGTGGCAGGCCGGTACAAGTGCTGGACCAATGATGAAGGCGTGCGTGAATGCGGCCAGAGTGTCCCGCCCGAATACTCCCAACAGCGAATTGAAACTCTTAACGACCACGGCGTGGTTATCGATGTCGAGGAGCCGGCCAAGACTCCCGAACAGCTCGAAGCAGAAAAACAGGCTGCCGAGCAACGCCGCCGGGAAGAACAACAAAAGGCGGAACAACAACGCCGGGATCGGATACTGTTAAATACATTTACGAACGAACGTGACCTGAAACTGTATTACCAGGACAAAACCGACGCCATTCAAGGCCTGATCGACATAACCCGGACCAGTAACGAAGCGCTGCGGGATAAACTCGGTGACCTGCAGAAACAGGCTGCCAATCAGGAACGTCGGGGCCAGGAGCTTTCCAAGACCCTGCTGGAGCAAATGGAGCAGGTCAAACGCCAGATTGCGAACAACAAGACATTCATGGCCGAGAAGGCGCAGGAACTGGAAAGTCTGAAGCAAAAATTCGAGGCGGAGCTGGCGCGTTTTCGTAAACTGAAATCGGCCCGGTCCTCACGCTGAACAAGCGTTCCGTATACCCGTCCTGAGAGATTGCTTACTCAATCGCGAGTCTGCAGCAATCCCTCCAGCAGGCTCCACTGATCTTCCCACATCTCCTGTGGTGAAAGTCGAAAACCGCTGCGTACATACTGGTTGATGCGTCCCTCGATGATCGACAACAGCAGGTTCGCGCTCGGCCCCACCGGCAACCCCGGGGACAACTCACCGTTCATTTCGCCTTCACGCAGCACCTGCTTGAGCTGGGTTTCCAGTCTGTCATAGAACTGATCGATACGACTGCGCAGCCGCTCGGTTTCCCCGACCAGTACATCGCCAGCCAGCAGACGCGTAATGCCGGCGTTCTTGGCCGCGAAACCGAGCACCAGAGTCATGATGTGTTCGCTACGTCGAATGGCGGATTTCTGATCTTCGAGAATCCTGTTGATCAGACCGAAGATGGACTCTTCTATGAACTCGATCAGCCCTTCGAACATGCGCGCCTTGCTCGGGAAATGGCGATACAGCGCCGCCTCGGAAACCCCGACGGCCCGGGCCAGACCGGCGGTGGTGATCCGCTCGCCGGGGCTGTTCTCCAGTTCACTGGCCAGTACTTCGAGTATCTGCTGGCGGCGTGACGGCTTGTCCGATTGCTTCTGGGTCATAGCGTCTGTCTTCAGTTTCTGATGAGAGTACCGACACCTTCGTCGGTCAACACTTCCAGCAGGACGGCATGCTCGACCCGTCCATCGATGATCTGCGCGGTACCAACACCGGAGTGGACAGCGTCCAGAGCACAGCGAATCTTGGGCAACATGCCGCCGTGGATCGTTCCGTCGTCGATCAGGCCTTCCACTTCCTTTGCCTTGAGACCGGTCAAAAGCCCACCCTCGTTATCCAGCACACCGGGGGTATTGGTCAACAGGATCAGTTTTTCCGCGCCCAGGGTAATGGCCAGCTTGCCGGCCACCAGATCAGCATTGATATTATAGGACTGACCATCCTCGCCAACACCGATAGGCGCGATGACCGGAATGAAATCGCCCTGTTTGATCAGCATATTAATCACAGAAGGATCGATGCTCTGCACATCCCCCACATGACCGATATCGATAATCTCGGGCGTATTCATTTCCGGGTTTTGTCGTTCGAAGGTCATCTTGCGTGCCCGGATCAAACCGCCATCCTTGCCGGTCAGCCCGACGGCATGGCCGCCAGCCTGATTGATCAGATTGACGATCTCCTTGTTAACCAGTCCCCCAAGCACCATCAATACCACATCCATGGTTTCGGAATCGGTGACCCGCATCCCTTCGATAAACTTGCTTTCCTTGCCAATCTGTTCCAGCACGTTACCGATCTGCGGTCCGCCACCGTGTACGACGACCGGGTTCATTCCCACCAGTTTCATCAACACAATGTCACGCGCGAAGCCCTGTTTGAGATTCTCGTCGACCATGGCGTTGCCGCCATATTTGATCACTATCGTCTTGCCCTGAAAGCGCTGTATATAGGGCAGCGCTTCGGTCAGGACCTTGGCAATATTCAGGGCGGATTTGGCGTTAATGCTCATACAGGTATTTTGTTTTCCGGTTAATGCGCGAGGCAGTACATCCGCCTAGAAAGGCAGGGCAAGATCGGGTTTGACCGATTGCAGTAACTCACGGAACTGTTGCTGAATGCGCTGCAAGGCCTCCTTATCTTTGGCTTCAAAACGCATAATCAGACTCGGTGTCGTGTTGGATGCCCGCACCAGTCCCCAGCCGTCCTCGAAATCGGCCCGTACGCCATCGATCATGATGACATTGGCATTGTCGAACTCGGCCCGGTTCATCAGCTCATCCATAAACTGGTGCTGCTCACCCTCTGCCAGGTCGATGCGCAATTCGGGCGTGTTGACCATATCCGGCAGGCTGGCAAAAATTTGCTGCGGTTTGCGCTTATCGTTGGCCAGAATTTCCAGCAGGCGCGCGGCCGCATACAGGGCATCGTCAAAGCCGTACCAGCGTTCCTGGAAAAAAATGTGCCCACTCATTTCACCCGCCAACAAGGCCCCGGACTGTTTCATCTTGGCTTTAATCAGCGAATGACCGGTCTTCCACATGATCGGCTCGCCGCCTTTTTCCCAGATCACCCGGGTAAGGTTACTGGAGCATTTAATGTCGTAAATAATCTGGGCCCCATGGTTGCGTGACAGAATATCGGTGGCATACAACATCATCAGCCGATCCGGCCAGATAATAGTGCCATCAGGACTGACCACACCGATGCGATCGCCGTCACCATCGAAGGCAATACCCAGATCGGCATTCTGGGCCCGCACCAGCTCAATGACATCGCGCAGGTTCTCGGGCTGACTGGGATCGGGATGATGATTCGGGAAGTTCCCATCCACTTCGCTGTGAATATCAATTAATTCGACACCAAGGCCGCGGAACAACGCCGGTGCCACCGCCCCGGCGACGCCATTGCCGCAGTCGACTACCACCTTGAGCTGACGTGGCAACTTGATATCGGAGACAATCTGCTTGATGTAGTCATTGGTAATGCTGTGTGTGCCATAACTGCCCTGGCCCTGGGCGAAGTCCTTGTTCTCGATGCGCTGGCGCAAACCCTGGACCGCATCGCCCGAGAGCGTCTCGCCCCCAAGCACCATCTTGAAGCCGTTGTAATCCGGCGGATTATGGCTACCGGTCAGCATGACCCCCGAGCCGTCGGCCAACTGGTGCGCGGCATAATAGAGTACCGGCGTCGGCACCATGCCTACATCGATGACCTGCAGACCGGCGGCCTGCAGGCCGCGCACCAGCGCGCCACCGAGTTCCGGACCGGATTTACGTCCGTCGCGACCGAAGGCGATTCGGGTCAGTCCGCGCTGGCGGGCCTCGCTGCCCAGGGCCTGCCCGATCAGTAATGCATGCTGTGGCGACAGGGTCCGTCCGACAATGCCGCGAATATCATAGGCCTTGAAGATCTCCGCCGGGGGCATGGCCGGTGGCGCCGGCGCGCTACTACCGGCCGGGGTAGCGGCAGTGGCTTCAGGCTTTTTTGGCGGTTCGGGCTCCCGGCTTTCAAAGCGGGCCCGATCTTCATCACTGTCCAGCTCTTCCACCGACATGGAACTACTGTCCATAAAGATGTGATCGGACGAGCCATTCAGGCCGGCCATATTCAGTGAATTGTCATCATCATGCTCGCGTTGCATGATCGGTGCGGCGGGTAAATCCTGTAACCGTTTGGCCATCTCTTTGAATTCTTTCATCTTGAGGAAATACTCATGGCGCTTGTTACCGCGCAGCACGCTGGCCTCGAGCAACATGAAGTTTTCCAGATCCGCGGTGATAGAACGGCTCATGGACTGATAGAGCAGCAGCGTCACAATGCCACCCAGCACAAGACCGATCCCAAGAATCGTCAACAGGTTCACGTTAAAGGCCGAGACCCGCTCCACCTGCGGCATCCACGCCGCTAACCGCCAGGCCGTATTGGGAATATCCACATGGGTCGAATCGGCCAGCGACTGATGACGCACTTCGCCGGCTTTGCCCAGTAAAACGGTACTCTGTTCGGTAATCTTCTGATTGAGCTCAACATAACCGCGACCGGCCGCCTCTTTAAGCCAGACATCCAGCAATCCGACATCCAGTGCCAGCTGCACATGGCCGATCACTTTCTCGCCGCTGCGATCCAGCACCGGCTCGACGATATCGATATGTTCCTGTGGGGTATCCAGCGCATGGACTTCTACCGGCGGCCGCGCCTTGAGCTCTTCCGCCTGACGCTGCATATCCAGACAGGCAAACCCTAGATGCGGTTCGCTGGTTTTATCGGGGGAATAAATCTTGGGCTGCAGCAAGCGTACCCGCAGGGCGTTATCGAACATGCTTTGCAGTTCACTTTCCCGTTCGGCAATCGCCGAGCGGTTACCGCTTTGCAGCAATTCGCGGGTCTGCGGATCGCGGGCGATGCTACTCAGGGCATGGGCGTAATCGGCAACCGCCTCGCTGATGCCGGCCGCGGTACGCCGCGCCTCGTTTTCCAGGACCGCGTTCTCCTGGGTTTGCAGGGCGTTGAGGGGCGTCATCTGGCCGATGAACACGGAAACCGACAGAATGGCACTGAAGAGCAAAAAGGCGATCAGGCTGACCGCGGAGAGAGTAATCCCGCTGGAGCGGATCTGTTGTTGCTGGCTTTTGCTTTTACGTTTGCGACGACGGGCCACTCTGCCTCTCCCCTGTTATTCGGATTATGACGGGTTATGCACGACCGGTATGCCCGAAACCACCTTCGGCCCGCGAGCTCGCATCAAACTCCTCAACGAGATCGAACTGCGCCTGGACCACTGGCACAAACACCAGCTGGGCAATACGTTCACCAATATTGATAGTAAAAGAATCACTGCCGCGATTCCAACAGGAAACGAATAACTGGCCCTGGTAGTCCGAATCGATCAGGCCCACCAGATTACCGAGTACGATGCCATGCTTATGCCCGAGCCCGGAACGCGGCAGAATCACCGCCGCCAGTGACGGGTCGCCGATATGAATCGACAGGCCGGTCGGAATCAGTTCTGTCTGACCGGGATTGAGCACCAGCGTGTCATCCACGCAGGCGCGCAGATCGAGCCCGGCGGAACCGTCGGTGGCGTAATCCGGCAGGGGGATCTCTTCACCGAGACGGGGATCGAGCAGTTTCAGTTGAATACGGGCCATAATGAATGAAGTCCCTGATGTTAAATAGTTGTTGTTGTTCTGTTGTTGTTATGCCTGATGCGGCCGGTAACGGGGCGGATCAGTTTTTTTTCAATTCTACAACGTTAGCGCCAGTGGCGGCAGTCCGGTATCCCGTTTCATAGCGACTGACAATCAGCGGAATCAGCTGGCGCGCCAGCTGCGCCTTGCCGGCGAGCGGCAACTCGGTTTCACCGCCCGGCCAGAAGATCTGCAATACATTGGTATCGCTACCGAAGGTCCCGCCAGTCTCGACCGCGGCCGGCCCTACCGGGTTGGCCACCACCATCTCCAGCTGTTTTTCCTGCAACTTGGCGCGGGCATAGTGGGCCAGATCGGTCGTCTCGGCGGCAAAACCAACGCAGAACAGCCGCGGATATCGCTGCTTCACGTTGGCGAGGATATCCGGGGTTTTCTCCAGTTCCAGCGACAGTGAGGCCGGATCTTTTTTGATTTTTTGTTCCAACGCCTGAACAGGCCGGTAATCGGCCACCGCCGCCGTGGCAATAAAGATATCCGCCTGCTCGGCACGCTCGATCACCACCCTATGCATCTGTTCGGCACTGACCACATCGATCCGCTCCACATGGGTGGGCGTGGGCAGGCTTACCGGCCCGCTGACCAGTATCACCCGGGCGCCGGCTTCGGCGGCCGCCTCGGCCAGGGCAAACCCCATCTTGCCGGAGCTGTGGTTGGAGAGATAACGCACCGGGTCAAGCGCCTCGCGGGTCGGCCCGGCGGTAATCAGCACGGTCTTGCCAGTGAGACTGCCGGTTCCGAACAGCTCGCTCAATTGCGCCAGGATCGCGTCCGGCTCGCTCATACGTCCGGCACCCACTTCCCCGCAGGCCTGTTCGCCACTGTCGGGGCCGATCAACAACACCCCGCGCTTTTGCAGGGTGCGGGCATTTTCAGCTGTCGCCGGATTGGCCCACATCCCGGCGTTCATCGCCGGGGCCACCGCCAGCGGGACATCCGAGGCCAGGCAGACCGTGGAGAGCAGGTCATCGGCCCGGCCCTGGACCAGGCGGGCCAGAAAGTTGGCGCTGGCCGGGGCGACGAGAATCGCATCGGCCCAGCGGGCCAGCTCGATATGGCCCATGGCGGCCTCGGCCCCGGTATCCAGCAGGTGACGATGGACCGGATGCCCGGAAACCGCCTGGAAGGTCATCGGCGTGACAAACTCACAGGCGCCGTCGGTCATCACCACCCGCACCTCGGCCCCGGCTTCGCGCAGGCGGCGTACCAGGTCCGCCGCCTTGTAGGCGGCGATGCTACCGGTCACCCCGAGCAGGATGTGTTTGTTGGCCAGTTGTGTCATACATATAAAGTGTATCAGAG
>NZ_JAVLAZ010000035.1:0-4038 GCF_031581315.1 Thiohalophilus sp. | reverse complement strand
CCGAGCAGGATGTGTTTGTTGGCCAGTTGTGTCATACATATAAAGTGTATCAGAGATTCCGGGCCCTTCGGAGTAAACTCCGAAGGGCAGGGCCAAGGGACGAGTTACGAGTGACGAGGGGGCCAGGGTTTAGCCGCTCCTGATTTTCCTCGTTACTCGTCCCTCGTCACTCGGCCCTGTTCCCGGCTATAATTGAATGGCAATCTGACTGGCAGGAAACACTGGCCGGTTTGCCAAATCTTCTGAAATAAGCGACAGGGAGGTCGTATGTCCATTACCGACTGGCCGCAGGCGGAGCGCCCGCGGGAAAAACTTCTGGCCCGGGGCGCCGAGGCCCTCTCCGACGCCGAACTGCTGGCGATTTTTCTGCGTACCGGCACCCGCGGCAAGTCCGCCGTGGATCTGGCCCGCGAGGTGCTGCATCAGTTCGGCGGCCTGCGCGGGCTGCTCACCGCCAACGAGGCGGATTTTTGCACGCTGCCCGGTCTGGGCCAGGCCAAGTACGTGCAACTGCAGGCCGTCATGGCACTGGCCCAGCGCCACCTGGGCGAGACCCTGCAACGAGATACCGGCCTGCACAGCCCCCAGGACACCAAGCACTATCTGCACAGCCGGCTGCGGGATCTGCCCCACGAGGTGTTCGCCTGCCTGTTTCTCGACAGCCAGCACCGGGTGATTCGCTACGAGGAGCTGTTTCGCGGCACCCTCAATGGAGCCAGCGTCCACCCGCGTGAGGTGGTCAAAAAGACCCTGCAGCACAACGCTGCCGCGCTGATTTTCGCCCACAACCACCCCTCCGGTATCGCCGAGCCGAGCCACGCCGATCGTCATCTGACCGGGCGCCTGGTGGAGGCCCTGGAGCTGGTGGAGGTCCGGGTGCTGGACCATATCGTGGTCGGCGACGGGGAATGCGTGGCCTTTTCGGAGCGGGGCTGGCTATAAAAAACAGGGCCGAGGGACGAGTTACGAGTGACGAGGAAACACGGCACGGCCACCAGCTTGCCTGAAATCCGCGCGATACGCGGCACTTTAGGGAGAATTGGGCTTGTAAGGCTGGCGGGAAATCCGTAAAATTCGCGCTCTTTGACGCATTGTGCAGCCGATTTTTGGAGAATAACCATGGCCAGAGTCTGTCAAGTGACTGGCAAACGTCCGATGAGCGGGAACAACGTATCCCATGCCCATAACAAGACCCGTCGCCGCTTTCTGCCCAATCTGCATACTCACCGTTTCTGGGTGGAGTCGCAGAGCCGCTGGGTAAAACTGCGTGTCAGCAGCAAGGGCATGCGCATCATTGATAAAAAAGGTATCGAGTCTGTACTCGAGGATCTGCGCCGTCGCGGCGAAAAGGTGTAAGGAGTTTTATCATGCGTGACAAAATCAAACTCGTTTCCAGTGCCGGTACCGGTCACTTCTACACCACGACCAAAAACAAGCGCAACATGCCGGAAAAAATGGAAGTGAAAAAATACGACCCGGTAGTCCGCAAGCACGTGGCCTACAAGGAAGCCAAGATCAAATAAACCGGCTTTTGTCCCGAACGCAAAAACCCGCCTCCTTATCGGCGGGTTTTTTTATGCCTGTTACGCACGACTGTTCGAATTTGGCGTAACAAACGATTATCATCCATCTATGGAACGTTATCAGGTAGGCGGCTGCGTCCGCGACAAACTGCTCGGGCTGCCGGTCAAGGACCACGACTGGGTGGTGGTCGGCGCCACGCCGCAACAGATGCTCGACGCCGGGTATCGGCCGGTGGGCAAGGACTTTCCCGTCTTCCTGCATCCCGACACCCACGAGGAACACGCCCTGGCGCGCACCGAGCGCAAGACCGGTCCCGGCTATACCGGCTTCACCTTTCACGCTGCTCCCGATGTGACCCTGGAGCAGGATCTGGCCCGCCGCGATCTGACCATCAACGCCATGGCCGAAACCGATCGCGGCGAGATCATCGATCCTTACCACGGCCAGCAGGATTTAAAAGATCGCCTGCTGCGCCATGTCTCCCCGGCTTTTGTCGAGGATCCGGTACGCATCCTGCGCGTGGCACGCTTCGCCGCGCGCTTTGCCGGGTTCGGCTTCCGCGTGGCTGACGAAACCCAAACACTGATGCAACAGATGGTCGACAACGGCGAGGTCGATGCACTGGTGCCCGAACGGGTCTGGCAGGAAACCCTGCGCGCCCTGCAGGAGGAGCACCCGGAAACCTTCTTTGAAGTGCTGCGTGAGTGCGGCGCGCTGGCCAGACTGTTCCCCGAGGTCGATCGCCTGTATGGCGTGCCGCAACCGGAGCAGCACCACCCCGAGATCGACACCGGGGTGCACACCATGCTGGTGCTGCAACAGGCCGTCAAACTCTCCGACGATCCGGCCGTGCGCTTTGCCGCACTGGTGCACGATCTGGGCAAGGGCACCACGCCAACCGAAGCACTACCCTCGCACATCGATCACGAGGAACGCGGCGTGCCGCTGGTCGAGGCATTATGTGATCGCTATAAAATCCCCAACGAGTATCGCGAGCTGGCGGTCATGGTGACCCGCTATCACCTGCACTACCACCGCGCCGGCGAACTCAAGGACACTACCTTGCTAAAAACCCTGGAAGCGCTGGACGCCTTTCGCCGGCCCGAGCGTTATGAACAATTCCTGCTGGCCTGCGAGGCTGACTCGCGCGGGCGCCCCGGTTACGAAGATCGGGTTTTTGATCAGCCGCGCATCATGCGCGAGACCCACGCCGCCGCCAGCGCCGTCGAAGCCGGACCGTTCGTCGAACTGGGCCTGCAGGGCAAGGCCATCGCCGAGGCCCTGCACAAGGCCCGCCTGACGGCGATCAAACAGGTGCGCCGCGCGGCCTGAGCATGGCCTTCGCCGATCATTTCTCGCAACAGGCCGCAGACTACACCCGCTACCGGCCTCACTACCCGCCCGAGCTGTTTGATTATCTGGCTTCCCTGTGTCCACAGCGCGAATGGGCGCTGGATGTAGCCAGCGGCAACGGCCAGGCCGCCGTCGCCCTGGGCGATCACTTTGAACAGGTGATCGGTTGCGAACCGAGTCTGGCGCAGCTGCGCAATGCGCAACAGCCACACACCATCGATTATCTTTGCAGCACCGCCGAGCAACTGCCATTTACTGATAACACGTTCGATCTAATCAGTGTCGCGCAAGCCGCGCACTGGTTCGATCACGCCCGTTTCAATCATGAGGCCACCCGCCTTCTCAAGCCCGGCGGCATACTGGCCATCTGGGGTTACGGCCTGTTCTCAATCTCGCCCGCGATCGATGCACTGATCAACGACTATTACGCCAACACACTGAACGGTTACTGGCCTGAAGAACGCCACTGGATCAAAAAAGCTTACGCCGGCCTGCCCTTTCCCTTCCCGCTGATAGACACCCCGGCCTTTCATATCCAGGCCGAGTGGACCCTGCCCGAAGTGATCGGCTATCTCGCCACCTGGTCCGCCACCCAGCGCTATATCGCCGACCACAACATAAACCCACTCATCGAGTTGGAAGGTCAGTTAAGCCAACATTGGGGCGAGGCAACGCAAACCAGAGCAGTCTACTGGCCCATTCACTTGCTGGCAGGATACAAACCATGAAACTCTCCCATCTCGATCACCTGGTCCTGACCGTTAACGACATTGAAACCAGCTGCCGCTTTTATAACGAGATACTTGGCATGGAAGTACTCACCTTTGGCAACAATCGCAAGGCACTACGTTTTGGCCAACAAAAAATCAATTTACATCCTGCCGATCAACCGTTTGCACCGCATGCCCGTCATCCCACACCGGGATCAGCGGATCTGTGCCTGATTAGCGAGACCCCACTTGGCGAAGTACTTGACCATTTTAGAACCAAGGGCATCACGCCCGTGGGGGAATATATAGAACGCACCGGCGCTGTAGGAACTATCCTGTCGATTTACCTTAATGATCCCGACGGCAACCTGATCGAGATCTCAGAGTACGTCTAGAGGTAGGCCGGACATAGCAAAGCGGTGTCCGGCACCCGGAGAATTGCCCGATACCG
>NZ_JAVLAZ010000126.1:0-5115 GCF_031581315.1 Thiohalophilus sp. | reverse complement strand
AGCTGGTCGTAGCGAGACGTGAATCGAATTAACTTCTCAACCTTGCCGCCGGGCGGTCGATAAGCTTGCCGGTTGGGTCTTTGTGCAGTCCCTCCGGAGACCGCCTGCTGAGGCTTTGCCGATTGTGTTGTTGTAACTAAACTGTGGTTATGTATCCCACCATTTTACTCAGGTTTATAGGGTTATTCTGCGCGGCGCTGGTGCTGGCGTTACCAACAGCGGCGCTGGCCACTGATGAGGAAACGCCCGCGCCGCTGGTGGTCTCGCAGGATCATAGCTGGCCGCCGTTAGCTTTTCGGGATCGCCACGGGGAGCCGCAGGGATTGCTGGTGGATCTCTGGCGGGCACTGGGCGAACAGATGGACCGGCCGGTGGAATTCAAGCTGGTGGACTGGCCGCAGACCATCGAACAGGTACGCGACGAACGGGCCGAGGTACATGGCGGCCTGTTCCCCTCGCCGGAGCGAGCAGAGTTTCTGGATTTTTCTCACCCCCTGCTGCCGCTGGAGACAGGGCTGTTCGTCAGTGCCGATGCTCGTGCCGAGTCGATTCTCGACCCGGCGCTGACGCCGATCGGGGTGGTAGCCGGCAGTTACGAACGGGAGTTTCTACAGGGTCGTTATCCGGATCTGCCGCTGCGGGAGTATCCCAATAATGCTGATCTTGTAGCTGCGGCGGTCGCCGGTGAGGTGGTCGCCTTTGCCGCCGATTACCCGGTTGGCCGTTATCTGCTGGATATTCATTCCACTCCGGGCAAGTTTCATGTGCTGAAAGTGCTGTACAGGCAGCAACTGGTGGCAGCGGTGCGCCCCGGTCAATCGGCCTTGCTGAAAACCATCAACGAGGCCATCGCTGAACTGGGCCCTGAAGAACTCGCCCGTATTACCAATCGCTGGATCCATACCGAAACCGTCGAGGTGACACCGCGCTGGCTGCTTCCGACTCTGGCCGGGATCACCGTGCCATTGGTGTTGTTGTTCATTCTCCTGTATATGCGGGCGCTGCGCCAGCAACGAACCCGGCTGCGCCGGGAACTGGCGGAGCGCAGCGAACAGTTTCAGATCCTGTTTGAGAACGCCGCAATCTCGATCATGGTGCATGACCGGGAGACAGCACAAGTGCTCGAAGCCAACGCCCGGGCCCTGGAAAGTTACGGGGTTCCGGATGTCGAAACGCTCAACCGGGTCGCTTTCACAGACGCAACGATCTGGGCCGGGCCGCCCTATTCACTGGCGGATATGCACGGCTGGATCACCCGGGTGCGCGAGCAGGGGCCGCAGCGGTTTGAATGGCTGACCTGCAGCATCGACGGCAAGACAACCTGGGAGGATGTCTTTCTGCGACAGATGCAGGTTGGTGGTAAACAACGCATTATCTCTACCGCGATCGATATCACCTCTCGCAAACAGGTCGAGGCCCGCCTGCAACGGCAGCTGGAACTGGAAGAGGTGGTACGGAAGATCTCGATTACACTGTTGATCTATCAGCCCGATAGAACCGATCCTCCCTGTATCGCCGATACCCTGGCGCTCCTTGGCGAATTCATGCAATCTCTGCGCTGTACCTTGTTCCATTACAACAGTGACACCGAAGGACTTGATCTGCTGAGCCAGTGGTGCGCGCCGGGCGTTGCCCCCAAAGAAGCGGATTTTCATATCCCGGCTGTCGTATTGAATCCGTATTATACGGTGTTGCTAAAGGGCGAACCCGTTATTGTCAACGCGAATGAAGACAACCTCCATATACTTGAACACGCCCTGATCGCCACCGATGTTAATATTCGCGAGATTCTGGCCCTGCCCATTTTGCGTGAAGGCGAGCTGAAAGAGGTGTTAATCCTCTCCTTCTCCGATATGCAGCAACACTGGCCACACACCGATATCCAGCTGTTACAGGTCGCCGCGGATATGATCGGCGGCACACTGGCGCGCCATAATCTGGAACAGGAACTGCAACGCCAGGCCAGTCACGACAGCCTGACCGGTCTGTATAATCGACGTAAATTCGAAGTAATGCTTTTACATGAACGGGAACGCGCAACCCGTTATCGGCGGCATCTGGCAATCATTCTGCTGGATATCGATCACTTCAAACTCGTCAACGACCGTTTCGGCCACAACGTCGGCGACGAGGTACTGCGGCAGCTGGCCGTTCTCATGCGCGAGCAGCGGCGCGATAGCGACGTCCTGGCACGCTGGGGAGGGGAGGAATTCATCATTCTGCTACCCGAAACCGATCTCGACGGCGCCCTGCACACCGCCGAGCTTTTACGACAATGCATTGCCGATACCCGGTTCTCCACTGTCGGGCAGGTAACCGTCAGTCTCGGCGTCAGCGCCTGTCGTCCCGGCGACACACCCGACAGCCTGATCAGCCGCGCCGATGACGCGCTGTACCAGGCCAAGGAAGCGGGGCGTAACCGGGTCAGACCGGCCCCTTCGGGGAGTGCTGAGTGCTGAGTGCTTAGTACTAAGTACTAAGTACTTTTAACTAATAATGGCATCGGACTGTCGAGGCAGCTGGCGAGGGTGCGCAGCAGTTCCTGGGCGGGGACGGTGGTGTTGCCGTCGTGCAGGATGCAGGCGGCGCAGGCTTTGAGCAGGCGGGGTTTGGCCAGGGGTTTGAGTTGCTCAAGCGTGTCGAGGGCGTTGTTGAGTGTGTTGAGATCGAGTGCGTCGCGTGGCAACAGGGTGAGATCGGTCATACCCGCTTCGGCCGCGCCGACATCAAAAGCCTGTGCGGCCTGTTGCGCGTCGGGGTATTCGGTATGCGCGACCAGCGAGAGGATCACCTGCAGCTGAGCTTTTACCTGCGTCAGCTTGCCATGTTTTGCTCTGGCGGGTTTGCGCAGGCCGAAGTATTCGTCGAGTTGTCGGATCACCAGCCGCTGCAGGATCCACTCCTTGAGATCGACGCGCTTGTCCGCGGCGATCAGGGCCTGCACCACACCGCGAAAACGGCGGTACTGTTCCTCCGACAACCCTTCCAGGGCCGGCAGGGTCAGTTCGATCAACGGCAGGCGGACTGCTTCGGGCAGATCCCGGCGCTGCGGCGCGAGGGCCTGGCATACCTGGACCACTTGCGGATCGGCCTGTTGTTCCAGCAGACGTTGTTGTTCGCGTTCCACTTCGGGACGGGGATCGAGTAACAGCACGTAGATCACCGCGCGGGCACCGAAGGGTTCGGCGGCGGCTTCGCGCAGTTCGGGCGGGATGCTATCGAGGATTGCCCGCGCGGCCTCGACCTGTTGCTCGTCGAAGTTACCGACCTGATCCACCATCTTGCCGGCGCTGAGGACACCGGCGGCGACCACGGCGCCGACAATATCCAGTGATGGTTTGGGAGCTGCTTCGGAAGCTGGCTCAATATCGGCGGCGGTGGATTGTTTAACCGGCACGACGAATTCGCCGTCCCAGGCAGGATCGAGGCGCTTGATCCGATCCGGCAACGGCGGGTGGGTGGAAAACAGCGACTGCATGAAGCCTTTGACGCCCTTGGCCAGGTAAGCGTGGCTGTACTCGGGGGCGGCCGGGGTTTCCAGCAGCGAGCCGTGCAGGCCGCCGCCGATTTTTTTCAGTGCTCCGGCGATGCCCTGCTTGTTGCGGGTAAACTGCACCGCCGAGGCGTCAGCCAGGTATTCACGCTGGCGGCTGACCATCGCCTTGATCCACTGGCCAAAGAAGTGGCCCACGTAACCGATCACCAGCAGGCCGATCCCCACGCCGATGATCGCCACCATCAGCCCGCCGGATTGCCGGTTGCGTGAAAGGCGCGCAAAGTACGACGAGCGCACCAGGAAATAGCCGATCAGTGCCAGCAACAAAATACCGTGCAGCACGCCGATCAGACGAATGTTCATGCGCATGTCGCCGTTGAAGATGTGACTGAACTCGTGGGCGATCACGCCCTGCAGTTCATCGCGGCTCAGCGTCTCCATGGCACCGCGGGTGATGCCGATCACCGCGTTGTTGGGACTGGAACCGGCGGCGAAGGCGTTGATGCCTTCTTCCTCCAGCAGATAGACCCGGGGCACCGGCATGCCGGCGGCGATGGCCATCTCTTCCACCACGTTCAGCAAACGGCGTTCGTCGGGATCGCGGCTGTCGGAACTGAGCGCGCGCCCGCCGAGCATCTCGGCCACCTTGTGACCGCCGCCGGAGAGCGACATTGTTTTATAGGCACTGCCGAGAAACACCAGCGCGATAATCACCGCCGCCACGCCGAGGAATACATCCCACTGAAACTGCTGTGCCAGTAGTGCAGGCGAGAAGGTCAGCACCCCGGTCTGGTTATAGGCGAGGGCCCCCAGCACGAGCAGATTGGTCAGCAGGATCAGCCCCGCCACCGCCAGCATAAACAGTACAACCAGCCAGCCGGTCTGGCGTCGGGCCCGATCCTGTGCTTCAAAAAAGTTCATGGCCTAGCGCAACAGCGGGATCAAAACGAGACCTTCGGCGCGGCCTGGATTTCGGCGCTGTCTTCGAACTCCAGCAGATGGGCATCCTGGCCGTGGCCGAACAGGCCGGCGAACACATTCTGCGGAAAGGATTGCTTGTAGGTGTTGTAGGCCATCACCGCATCGTTGAAGGCCTGGCGGGCGAAGGCGACCTTGTTCTCGGTACTGGTCAGCTCTTCGTTAAGCTGCATCATGTTCTGGTTGGCCTTGAGATCGGGATAGGCCTCGACCACCAGGTTAAAGCGCCCCAGCGCGCCGGCCAGGTTGCCTTCGGCCTGGCTGAGGTTATCGATCGCATCGGGGTTGCCGGGATCGTTATGGGCCTGATCCAGCCCCTGTTGCGCCGCGTTGCGTGCCTGCACGACGGCATCGAGGGTTTCGCGTTCGTGCTTGAGATAACCCTTGGCCGTTTCCACCAGATTGGGGATCAGATCATAACGGCGCTTGAGCTGCACCTCGATCTGGGCGAAGGCGTTCTTGAAACGGTTCTGCAATGCCACCAGGCGATTGTAGATCGCGATGATGTACACCACGATGATGCCCAGTACGACCAGGATCACGATTGTCGAAATATCCATTTTTGCTCTCCAGCGCGGTTCTTCAAACCATCATAGCCGGATATAAAATCAGGGGCTAGTTCTGAGTTCTGAGTTCTGAGT
>NZ_JAVLAZ010000125.1:0-5121 GCF_031581315.1 Thiohalophilus sp. | reverse complement strand
ACCGGGCCCGACTGGGATTGCCGGCCGAGCCGGGCTGGCTGCAACAGGTCCATGGTACACGTGTGGCCGTGCTGGAACAGAACGGCCGGATCGGTCTCGAGGCCGATGCCGCCTATAGTGGCACGCCGGGGGTGATCTGCGCGGTGCTCACCGCCGATTGTCTGCCAGTGCTATTGTGTGATCGGGCAGGACGCGAGGTCGCTGCGGTCCATGCCGGCTGGCGCGGCCTGAGCGGTGGGGTCATCGAAGCGGCACTGGATCAGTTTCAGGCACCGGCCGATCAGATCCTGGCCTGGCTTGGCCCGGCCATCGGCCCCGACGTCTATGAAATCGGCGAGGAAGTGCGCAGCGCCTTTGTCGATTCCGATCCTGACAACGAGGCGGCGTTCACGACGACCCGCCCCGGCCACTGGCTAATGGATATCTACGCACTGGCCCGCCGGCGCCTGCAACAGCGGGGTGTCGAGCAGATCAGCGGCGGTGACTGTTGTACCTTTACCGATGCCGAACGGTTCTATTCCTACCGCCGCGATGGCGTGACCGGGCGCATGGCCAGTGTCATCTGGCTGGCGTCAGAGGACAGGGGCTAGCCGCTAGATACTAGGGGCTAGTGGTAGGCCGGACATAGCGGATGCGGTGCCCGGCAACTCGAAAAGTGCCCGATACCGCGTTGCTATATCGGGCCTACCTGCCAGCAGTATCCTGTGGGAGCCGAGCCCCCTCGGCGATATAACCTCGCCGATCGCACCGCGCCAAACTTTTGCGCCTGGTACCTAGCCCCTAGTAACTAGCACCTAGTATGATGGCAGGGTTTTTTGCCAACCTGGAAGGGTAATGTCGTTATTCATCTGGATTTTGCTGTTCAGTCTGCTCGGCGGGGTGCTGAGTGTGCTGGCGGCGGCGCTGTTTTTGCTGATCCCCGGTTTTACCCGGGATCGGCTGCTGCCCCATTTTGTCAGCTTCGCGATCGGCGCCCTGCTGGGCGCGGCTTTTCTGGCCTTGCTGCCGCATGCGCTGGCCGGTACGGACGATTTTCATCTGCTGGGCATGACCGTCTTGCTCGGGGTACTGGGGTTTTTCCTGCTGGAGAAGATGGTGCTGTGGCGCCATTGCCATCACGAAGTGTGCGAGGCGCACACCCCGGAACCGCATGCACATAACAATGATAATGCGGCAGGAACCCTGATCCTGATTGGCGACGGCGTGCATAATTTCGTGGACGGCGTTTTGATCGCCGCCGCTTTCATGACCGACATTCATCTGGGTATCGTTACCGCGCTGGCAGTGGCGGCGCATGAGATTCCACAGGAAGTCGGTGACTTCGCCGTGCTGTTACAAAGCGGCTTCAGCAAACGCAAGGCGTTTGTGTATAACGTCCTGGCCAGCCTGACTACATTGATTGGCGCGGGACTGGCCTATTTCAGTCTGGCCGATATGCAACAGGCCCTGCCCTATGTGCTGGCGGTCGCCGCCTCCAGCTTTATCTATATTGCCGTGGCCGATCTGATTCCGGGGCTGCACAAGCGGGTTGAGTTCAGTCAAACTGTTCAGCAGATTGCATTGATCCTGCTGGGCGTTGTGGTGATCTATCTGGCACACTCCACGTTACATTGATAACTATCCCGATATTGTCACTTCGGCACTAATCCGCTGATTTGAACGCCGCGCTCAAGTGAAAGGCCTGTGCAGACGAAATACGTTTTATCAGGGACACAATAAAAGAAAGGCGTGACAAATGATGGACTGGGAACTGAGCTGGGGGATGTGGCTGGGACTGGGCACGGGTGGTCTGCTGATCGTTATCCTGATCGCAATGTATCTGGCCGATGTCACGCAGGTGACCCATGCCATTCGGCGTAATTATCCGGTCATCGGTCGCTTTCGCTATTTGTTCGAGAATCTCGGCGAGTATTTTCGCCAGTACTGGTTTGCTCACGATCGCCAGGAGATGCCGTTTAACCGGGCGACTCGCGCCTGGGTTTATCGGACTTCCAAGGGGCTCGGTGGCCTGCTCGGTTTTGGTTCCACCAATGATCTGCGCGAGCCGGGTTCGATCATTTTTGTCAGCGCCTCCTATCCCTTACTGGAAGAAGAATATACCGACACTCCCTCGGTGATCATTGGTCCCGGGTGTGACAAACCGTTCGAGGCCAGGTCGGTCTTTAATATTTCCGGGATGAGTTATGGCGCCCTGTCAAAGCCCGCAGTCAGGGCATTATCACGAGGTGCCGCTACAGCCGGTGTCTGGCTGAATACCGGCGAGGGTGGCCTGTCCCCTTATCATCTGGAAGGGGCCTGTGATCGTATCTACCAGATCGGGACCGCCAAATACGGCGTGCGGGATGCCCGTGGCAGTCTCAGTGAAACTCGCTTGCGCGAGGTAGCCGAACAGGTCAATGCGTTTGAAATCAAATTGTCGCAGGGGGCCAAGCCGGGGCGAGGTGGAGTTTTGCCGGCGGCCAAGGTAACCGACGAGATTGCTGCTATACGCGGTATTGTACCGGGGCTGGTCTCCAGCAGTCCAAACCGGCACCGGGAGATCACCGATGCCGATGATCTGCTGGATATGGTGAACCGGGTGCGAGACATTACCGGTCGTCCGGTCGGTATAAAAACCGTCCTCGGTTCCGAGGAGTTTCCCCGGTTGCTGTGTGAGACGATCCTGCGCCGGGGCGAGGATCAGGCGCCCGATTTTATTACGGTCGATGGCGGGGAAGGCGGCACCGGAGCGGCGCCGCAACTACTGGCGGATCATGTCGGTTTGCCGATTACTGAATCCTTGCCCGTCATGGTGGATACCTTAATGGCCTACGGGCTGCGCAACCGGATCAAACTGGTGGCTTCCGGCAAAATGGTCCATTCGGCCAGGGTGGCCTGGGCGTTATGCATTGGTGCCGATTTTGTGGTCAGCGGACGCGGGTTCATGTTTGCGCTGGGCTGCGTCCAGTCCTTGCAATGTCACAAAGACAGTTGTCCGACCGGCATTACCACCCAGAATCGGCGGCTGCAAAAAGGGCTGGTGGTGGAAGACAAGGCCGAGCGCGTGGCGCAATACGCCTACTGGGTCAATCACGAGGTCAATGTCCTGGCTCATTCCTGCGGCCTGCCCAATGCCCGGGAGTTTCGGCGCGAGCATATCCGGGTTGTTCAGTCACCGGGCAAGAGCCAGCCGTTGAATGTGCTTTATCCGTATCCGGTGAGCAAATATACGCACCAGGCTTCATAATTCATATCGCGCTGTCGGTTACGACAGACTTCAACAACGTATTCGAAGTTGACCGACGGCGTATCAGCGAAAAGATACGCCCCGCTTGTCAGCGCAGCAGCAGTACCGGCACGGTGGCGTCACGGACCACGTTTGTGGTGGTGCTGCCGACCAGAAAACGCCGGATCACCGAGTGACCCCAGGCGCCCATGATCAGCATATCAATGTCATTGGCCGCGCGATAATCACATAACACCCGTTCAACATCCCCGCTAACGATACTCGCGGGCGCGTCAAAGCCCGCCGCTTCGAGGGTGGTCTGCGCCCATTGAAGCTGTTCGCGGTTGGTCGCGTTGTCATTGCCGACCATAATCAGGTGGCAGGGAATCCCTTTAAACAGCGGGCTGCTGGCGACCATCTCGACCCCCTTGCGGGTGGTGTCGCTGCCGTCGAAAGCCAGCATCACTCGTTGCGGCGCCTTGAAGGTGTCGGTGGTGACCAGGATCGGACAGTGCAGGCTGCGCACCACACTTTCCACGCGACTGCCGACATGGGGTTTGAGTTTCTCGTCATGCTTGCCCAGTACCAGCAGGCGGGTGTCCTGTTCGATGGCCAGCAGCGAGTCGATCAGACTGCCATGGCGCTGGTGAGTAATCGGTTCGCTGACGCCGTCTTCCAGTGCGCGCTGTTTGGCGGATTCGAGCATCAGCCGGCCCTGTTCCATGGCCAGCTTGCCGCGCTTTTCATCCAGCTCTGCCAGCTCCTGCAGCAGGGTTTCGCGACTGCCCAGGCCGATGTTGCCGCTCAGGTCGGTTTGCGCCGGGTATTCCGACTTGTCCAGCACGTGCAGCAGGATTAGCGGGGCCTCCAGTTGCAGGCTGGCCCAGGCGGCGCAGTCGCTGACCGCGGTGGAGACTTCGGTACCATCGATACAGGCGATGACATTGGGCATAACGGATAATCCTGTCAGTGGGCCATCAGTTTATCGACGGCGTCGGGTTTGTCGTGCACTGCAAAGCGATCCACGATGGTGGCGCTGGCCTCGTTCAGGCCGATCACTTCTACCTCGGTACCTTCACGGCGGAACTTGAGCACTACCTTGTCCAGTGCGCTTACGGCGGTGATATCCCAGAAGTGGGCCTGGCAGAGATCGATAACCACTTTATCCAGTGCTTCCTTGAAATCGAAAAATTCCACAAACTTGTCCGCCGAGGCGAAAAAGACCTGTCCCACCACATGGTAGGTACGGGTGGCATTCTTCTCATCCAGCTCCGAGACCACGTATTTGTACTGGCCCACCTTGTTGGCGAAGAACAGCGCGCCAAGTAATACACCGACGAACACACCATACGCCAGATTATGCGTGGCGACGACCACCACCACGGTGGCGACCATCACGATGTTGCTGCTCATCGGGTGTTGTTTCAGATTACGGATCGAGTCCCAGCTGAAGGTGCCGATGGAAACCATGATCATCACCGCCACCAGCGCCGCCATCGGGATCTGTGCCACCCACCGGTCGAGAAAGACGACCATCAATAAGAGAAACACGCCGGAAGCCAGCGTGGAAAGCCGGGTGCGGCCGCCGGATTTGATGTTGATCACCGACTGGCCGATCATCGCGCAACCGGCCATGCCGCCGAGCAGGCCGGAGCCGATGTTGGCGATGCCCTGGCCCTTGCACTCGCGGTTCTTGTCACTGGTGGTATCGGTCAGATCATCGACGATGGTGGCGGTCATCAGCGACTCCAGCAGACCGACCACGGCCAGCGAAACGGAATAGGGCAGGATGATTAACAGGGTGTCGAGATTCAGCGGCACATCCGGCCACAGGAAAACCGGCAAGGTGTCGGGCAGCTCACCCATGCTGCCGACGTTGCGAATATCCATGTCCAGCCAGATGGCCAGCGCGGTCA
>NZ_JAVLAZ010000124.1:4339-5123 GCF_031581315.1 Thiohalophilus sp. | reverse complement strand
GATCCACCACGACCGCGCTGACCTGATAGCCCTTCTCCCGGCACGCTTTGACCGCGGCATCGGCAATCTCGGCGGCCAGATCCATGGTGATCCGTTTCACATTGACCACCTCGCTGGCCTGCAGCGGCAACGCCGCCAGCAGCAGTGCGCCCGCCAGGCAGAAACTGTGTCGCCATGTTCTCATTCTTGCCTCCCGATGAATTTGCCTGACCGTTTACCCAATTTGGCCTTGCGCTGACAACTCTATCAACGATAATAGCCAAAATGCCACTTTACTATCAGGATTCCCCTATGCGAGCTCTTTTCATTCACATCAGCACTCTGCTGCTTTGTACCCTCAGCATGAACGCCTACGCCGTCACCGACGACGAGCTGCAACAGGCCGCCGATGTCGTCAATCAGCAGGCCCCGATGATGGTCGACCAGGAAACCCGTCTCGACGGCGCCGACTCCGGTAACCAGGTGCTGACCTACAACTATACGCTGGTCAATTACACCGCCGGCGATATGGACAGGAACAAATTCACCCAGGCCCTGCGCCCGACCCTGCTCGAATCCGGCTGCAAGGCACTCGAGCCGCTGCTCAGCGAGGGAGTCGACGTGCAATATGTCTATCGCGGCAAGGACAAGGGCGAGATCGCAACCCTGGGCCTGACCGGCGCCGATTGCGGACACTGAAGGAAGTGCTTAGTACTTAGTACTTAGTACTTAGTACTTAGTACTTAGTATCGTAGGCCATCACCAGCGTAACCTGCATCACCCATCTCGGGCACCGGTATTTAAC
>NZ_JAVLAZ010000124.1:0-4239 GCF_031581315.1 Thiohalophilus sp. | reverse complement strand
AAACAAATAAACTCTGCGCCTCCGCGACTCCGCGTCCTCTGCGTTATTTCCCAGCGGCCCATCGACTGAGTTCTGAGTCACGTAGGCCATCACCAGCGTAACCTGCATCACCCATCTCGGGCACCGGTATTTAACGCGGAGCTCGCGGAGGCGCAGAGACGCGGAGAACCTCTTTCAGCTCAACAAAAGCGCCAAAACAAATAAACTCTGCGCCTCCGCGACTCCGCGTCCTCTGCGTTATTTCCCAGCAGCCCATCGACTGAGTTCTTAGTTCTTAGCCCTGAGTGCTGCTTTTCCTCGCCCCTAGTACCTAGTACCTAGCCCCTAGTACCTAGCCCCTTTTCTTAAAGCCAGTCCGTCAGGGCAATTCCGATCCCGATCCGTTTCACTCTGGCGTTATAGTCGATCAGGCTCTCGCCATAGCCGTCGAAGTACTGGATAAACCACTTGGCCCGACGGCTCATGGGAAAACTCCAGTTCAGCTCGACAGCGCCCCGGTTGTCTGCCTCAAGGTTGTTACGCAGCATCAATGACAGGGTGTGCCGATCATTGGCATAGGCCAGCCGGATTTCACCGTTACCCATGTAATGCTCGATGTCCGGATTATCATCTAACTGCTGCGACCTCTGAAGCCGGTACCACGGTTTAAGGCTCACATAGAAATTCCCGCGTTCGAAAATGAACTGGGCATACAGCCGATTCCAGCTGCGGGATTTACTGCCGCTTTGTCCGTTGGATTGATGACTGAGACCGAGGGTATTTATCTTGTTGGTAAAACCAAATACTTGCCAGTTGTTTTGCATAGTCAGAAACAGTTCCGGCTCATGATTGGCTTCACGAAACGGATGTGAGTTGTCATTGTTATAGGCCTGCCAGTAGGACTGGTTGGTATAGGCGGCATATAACGTAACCCGATCACCAAATATCTCATCCGTTACCGGCATTTTGATGCTGATCTGGAATTTGACTTCGGGTTCTTCGATGGTCCCGTCCTGCTGCGGATCGAACGGGGCCTGGTTGGGTTTACTGTTGTAGGTCAACGGCAACAGGTAATTGGGTTTATGCGGAGTCAGGACAAAAGGCTGATAGCGGGTTTCATGCTCGATACGCACCCGCTTATCCAGTGGCGAAACCGGATTATCAGCCGCCTCCTGCGCCGTCACCACGGTGGGCAATAGACTGCCGATCAACAGCAAGCCAGAGTACAACCACTGGCGCGAAGAAGAATCATCTGATCGCATATCTACTCACGGTTTCTTTTTTATGTTCGTCCGCCAGATAATGCTTCAAAGAACCGGTCTGCTCGCCAGGCAGGGCAGGCAGGGTACTCTGACAATAAATTCAGCGCCGACGAATGTCATCCAGCGCCTTTTCGGCGCGCTCGTAACCCAGGTCGATCATTTCCTGAGCCCGGTGAAACTCTAAAATACCACAGGCGTTGACCGGTATCTCGATCAGATGATCCGGGTTATACGCGGCAAGGCGAAAACGGGCGATACTGTTTTGCATCGCTTCGATAGAGCGGGAGAGGATATCGAACACATCGATGTCCGGTTCCAGGTCATCGCCCAGGCCCAGCTTGTCCTGCAACTCCTCGATAAACTGACCGATGGCGCGGCGATAGCGGTTTTGATCATTGTCTTGTGATTCAGGCACGGCCTCTGTTTGTTCGAGCTCATCCTCGCTGCGCCCGCTGAGGCTGACCGCTACCGTCTTCGCTGTGCTGTCACGCAAGGTCGGCGCCACCGGCACCGGGTTGAGCAGCCCGCCATCGACCAGCAGGCGCCCGTCGCGTTTAACCGGGGTAAAGATCGTCGGGATGGCAATCGAGGCACGAATGGCCTCGAACAGGGAACCACGATTCAGCCAGATCTCGCGCCCGCGCTCGATATCGGTGGCCACCGCGGTAAAAGTGATCGGCAGTTCCTCGATATTCACATCGCCCAGCATGTCCTCGAGCTTGCCCATGACTCGCTCCCCACTGAACAGGCCGCTGCGACTGAAGGCGAAATCGAGCAGGCGCAGCACATCATATTTGCTCAGCTGGGTAACCCACTCTTCATACAGATCCAGCTTGCCGGCGGCATAAATCCCGCCAATGAGCCCCCCCATCGACGAGCCGGCAATCGCCCGGATGTGATAATCGCTGTTTTTCTCCAGCCAGCGAATCACGCCAATCTGCGCCAGTCCGCGCGCGCCGCCGCTACCCAGTACCAGGGAAAGTTCCCGCTCGCTGTGATTCATGTTCTCACCTGTCCGTGTTCAAACTGTACATTTCAACGCAGCCAGACAGCAGGACACTGCCGCGTTGTCCAACACAGCAGCATAATGCGCCAGGATGCTTATAAAATACAGACCCGATCGCGTCCGCTGCGCTTGGCCTCGTACATCGCCTCGTCCGCCCGGGAGAGCAGGCGATCGGCATCATCCGCCTGGCGCACTTCGGTAACGCCAAAACTGGCAGTCAGGCCCGACGCCAGCGGCCTGAGCCGCAGCGCTTTGACTGCGTCGCGCATGCGCTCGGCCATGGCCGCCGCGCCGTCTTGTACGGTTTCCGGCAGCAGGATCATGAATTCCTCGCCACCGTAACGGGCCAGAAAATCACTGTCACGAATACACTCTTGCAGGGTATGGGCAAGCGCCACCAGCACCTCGTCACCCACGGCATGGCCGTATTGATCGTTGATTGCTTTGAAATGATCGACATCGATCATGATGACCGACAATGGCGAGTCGTAACGCCGGGCCCGCGCCAGTTCTTCCTGCAGGCGCTCATTAAAACTGCGGCGATTGCCCACCCGGGTCAAATCATCGGTGAGCAATAGCTGTTCGATATGAGACTGGCTTTGTTGTAACTGCTGATAGGCCCGTTCGCGGTCCTTGACGAAGTAATAGAGCATCACGGCGATCAGCGAAAACCCGAGTCCCAGGTTCAACAGGAAATAAAGCGTGTTCAGCCACTGCGCCATTGGCCGGACCCGTTCGGCCAACCACGGATCCAGCAGTGCCGACAGCACCAGCAAGAGCAAAAAGACCAGCATCCAGCGCCCGGCAGCACGCAAATCGATAAAAAACAACGCGGCCAGGGGCGCGAAAAAGGCCCAGATCATCACCGCGCTGCCGTTGGCAAAACCGCCCAGACTCCACATCAAAAAGAAGGGCAGCAGCAGGATCAACCACTGCTGACTGATGAGAAAAAAATCAAACTGCTTGCTGTGGAAAAAATGCAGCGTGCTGATCAGCACGATCACGGTATAGGTCCAGGGAATCGTGCCCGACCAGGGATAGCCGGTAGCGGCGTACAACGCTCCCCAGAAGATCGCCAGCAGGGCGATCGCCGAGGAGACGATGGTCATCACCTCTTTTTTCAGGCGCAGATCATCGGAGTCCTGCTCACTGACACCATGACAGGCCCACCAGTGCAGCAGGCGCAGGGGAGTTGGAATGTTAGCCATCTACAATTGCATAAAGTTACAGCGCCGGGGGCGGGCGCATTAACTGTATCGACCATTCACTCCCCGGCTTGAACCGTCACGGCATTTTGTGGCCAGGCCGAGGCATCGATAGTTTCCTGATAGGCGTGCCAGGTGGCGTGACCGACTACCGGCATCCCCAGTGCCAGCCCCAGCAATCCGGTGGCAAACCCGAGCAGGACGATCACCCCGATCAGCCCCGCCCAGAGCAACATGGCCGGTTTATTGCGCAATACCGCGTTGATACTGGTCAACACCGCCGTCACCGTATCGGCGCGGCGATCCAGCAGCATCGGCAAAGAGAAGGCGCTGGCGCAAAAGACCACCGCGGCGAAGATCGTCCCCACTGCCGTACCCACACCGAGAAACAGGGCAAAATCGGCCAGTTCCGGGTCAGCATCCACCGGGAAAAAGACATGCACCATGGAAGCGGCCCGCGCCCAGACCAGAAACACCACCAGCAGGATCACCGCGAAAACGAGTAAATTACCCAGATGCCGGCGTCCCTCGCGCAGACAATAGCCCAGCACCGGCTGACGCCCGGCCTGCAACTGACGACTGATGGAATAGAGCCCCACCGCCATCACCGGCCCGATGAAAATAAACCCCGACAGCATTGCCAGTAACAGATAGACACTGCCGTAATGCCAGGCAACCGCACTGATGAGATAACTGATCAACAACAGCGCTACGCCATAACTGAGACTCGGCCCCGGCGCCCGGCGCAGATCCTGCCAGCCCAGCTTCAACCAGCGTAACGGTGCCC
>NZ_JAVLAZ010000034.1:24482-27246 GCF_031581315.1 Thiohalophilus sp. | reverse complement strand
ATTACCCCGCTGGATAATAACAGCCAGTAACCCCTCCCCCTTTTGCGGAACCTGACCCTGTGGCCGGTTTAATGGTATTCTAGGCGCATGAAAATCATTCTGAGCGTCACCCTGCTGTGCGTCAGTGGCACGGTTCTGGCGATTGATACCGCACATCGACTAACGCAGGAGCAATGGTCTGTGCCACGCAACCCCGAGTCGGTCGTGGCCATGCCGGCCCTGTCGCGGGCCATGCAGGATTTTCAGGCGACGGCCAATGCCCGCTTGCGGATTCATCATCCCGGTGGTGACCGGGGCAATCTGTGGGCGGCCGAGTTGCGCGCCTGGTTGATTACCCTGGGTGTGCCATCCACCGATCTTGAAATGAGTGCCGGTAGCGCCAATATGAATGTTATCGAGCTGGAAGTGGTTTCAGGCGGTAACAAAACCCCACCTGTCATGACGATACTCCCGGAGGAGCGCGTCGAGTAATCCCGAGCGGTTTTTTCCCTGCATTATTAACGAGGTACCCTGATGAAACGTGTGGCAGCTATCCAGATGGCTTCCGGTCCCAATGTGAGCGCCAATCTGACCGAGGCCGGTCGCCTGATCGGCCGGGCGGTGGATGCCGGCGCCGAGTTGATCGTCTTACCGGAAAACTTTGCCATCATGGGCATGCAGGAAACCGACAAGGTCAAACACCAGGAGGCGCCAGGGCAGGGGCCGATGCAGGAGTTTCTCGCCGAGCAGGCGAGAAAACACAACACCTGGATCGTGGGCGGCACCATTCCATTGCAATCGGAGGATGCCAGCCGGATTCGGGCCGCCTGTTTGTTGATCAACGATCAGGGTGAACAGGTTGCCCGCTATGACAAGGTCCACCTGTTTGACGTGCATCTGGAAGAGAACGCTGAAACCTACAATGAATCGGAGACCATCGAGCCGGGCCGTGAACCCACCGTGGTGGATACCCCGTTTGGCAAGCTGGGGCTGGCGGTCTGTTACGATCTGCGTTTCCCCGAGCTGTTCCGGCGCATGGCGGATCAGGGCGTGGAACTGATCGCGCTGCCCTCGGCGTTTACCGCCATCACCGGCCGGGCCCATTGGGAAGTGCTGGTCCGGGCCCGGGCGATCGAAAACCTGGTTTACATGGTCGCCGCCGCGCAAGGGGGCTATCACGTCAATGGCCGGGAAACCTATGGCCATAGTATGATTGTGGATCCGTGGGGCCTGATTCTGGACCAGCTGCCCAGCGGCTCGGGCTTTGTCAGTGCCGAAGTGAACCCCAAACGCATCACCGATACCCGGCGCAACTTTCCGGCGCTGCAACACCGTAAAATACCCTGTAAAGTGATCTCATGACCCAACCTGTACTCGACATCGCCCAGCAAACCCTGCTGTCCCCCGCCGGCCTCGGCGAACAGGAGCTGCAACGCACGCTCGATCAACTGATGGGCCACCGCATTGACAGTGCCGATCTCTATTTCCAGTTCGCCCGCCAGGAATCGTGGGTACTGGAAGACGGCATTGTTCGCGAAGGCAGTCACAACATCGAACAGGGCGTTGGCGTGCGTGCCATTAGCGGCGAGAAAACCGGCTTTGCCTATTCCGACGAGATTGTGCTGCCGGCATTGACCGAAGCGGCTAATGCCGCCCGTGCCATTGCCCGCCAGGGCCAGTCGGGCCAGGTGCAAAGCTGGCAACGACACAACGGCCATGCACTGTATCAGCCGGGCGATCCGCTGGATTCGCTCGACACTGCCGACAAAATCGCGCTGTTGCAGGCGCTGGACCGGGAAGCCCGGCGCCAGGATCCGCGCGTCAAACAGGTGATCGTCAGCCTGGGTGGTGTTCAGGAAGTGGTACTGGTGGCCGCCAGCGACGGCACCCTGGGGGCGGATGTGCGCCCGCTGGTGCGTCTCAATGTACACGTCATTGCCGAGCACAACGGGCGCCGCGAGCAGGGCAGTGCCGGCGGTGGCGGTCGGATCAGTTACGACTATTTTCAGCAGGAAGAGCGCGGCCTGCACTATGCCCGCGAAGCCGTGCGCCAGGCGCTGGTCAACCTCGAAGCGGTCGACGCGCCGGCCGGCAGTATGCCGGTGGTGCTGGGTCCGGGCTGGCCCGGGGTGCTGCTGCACGAAGCGGTCGGCCACGGTCTGGAAGGCGACTTCAACCGCAAGGGCAGTTCGGCCTTTGCCGGACGGATCGGCGAGCAGGTTGCCTCAACACTATGTACCGTGGTGGACGATGGCACCCTGGCCGAACGCCGGGGCTCGCTGAATGTGGACGACGAAGGCACGCCCACTGGCCATAACGTATTAATCGAAAACGGGATTTTAAAAGGCTACATGCAGGACAAGATGAACGCCCGGCTGATGGGCGTGCCCGCCACCGGTAACGGCCGGCGCGAATCCTATGCCCATCTGCCTATGCCGCGCATGACCAACACCTACATGCTGGCCGGTGACAGCGATCCCGAAGAGATCATCGCCTCGGTGGACAAAGGCCTTTACGCCGTCAACTTTGGCGGCGGCCAGGTGGACATCACCTCGGGGCGCTTCGTCTTCTCCGCCAACGAAGCCTATCTGATCGAAAACGGCAAGGTGACCCGACCGGTCAAGGGCGCCACCCTGATCGGCAACGGCCCCGACGTGATGAACAAGATCGAGATGGTCGGCAACGACCTGCAACTGGACAGCGGCGTCGGCGTCTGCGGCAAAGAAGGCCAGAGCGTCCCCGTCGGCGTCGGCCAGCCGACTCTCAAGATCAGCAGCATCACCGT
>NZ_JAVLAZ010000034.1:18335-24382 GCF_031581315.1 Thiohalophilus sp. | reverse complement strand
TTTTTAAATTCTTTTCTCCGCGTCTCTGCGCCTCCGCGAACTCCGCGTTAATTATCGAAGTGTGAGAAAAATGGCTCAGTCTTCGGCCATGAGGGTTTTGAGGTACTGGAACAGTTCGCGGGCGGCTTTGGGGGGCTTGTTCTGTTTCTGTTCGTTGCGCGCGCTGCGGATCAGTTGCCGTACGTGCTGGCGGTCTGTGTCGGGCTGTTCTTCCACCAGTTTTTCGAGCGCGGCGTCGCCGTCACTTAGCAGCCGTTCGCGCCACTTCTCCAGCTGGTGGAAGTGTTTGATGTCTTCCTCGAAGGGATGCATCACGCGATCATAAGCCTGTTGCAGGGCTTCGGCGTCGCGCTGGCGGATCAGCTTGCCGATAAACTGCATCTGGCGCTTGAGCGCGCCGCGTTGTTTGATTCGGCGAGCTTCATTGATGGCCTGTTGCAATTCATCGTCCAGCGGGATCTTGT
Organism: Thiohalophilus sp.; assembly: GCF_031581315.1. Classification (GTDB taxonomy): domain Bacteria; phylum Pseudomonadota; class Gammaproteobacteria; order UBA6429; family Thiohalophilaceae; genus Thiohalophilus. The sequence continues at coordinate 23,918 of NZ_JAVLAZ010000034.1, read as the reverse complement.
CCAGATCGGCCCGGGACAGTTTGACCAGTTCACTGCCCAGATCCTGCAAGGCGTGGCATTCGCGCTTGCGCTGGGATTTGCTGATCCACTCTTCGTCATGGTCGTCGTAAGTCATGGGGGTATTTTACCTGTATCCGGCGGTCAGCGAGGCAGAAAATTGCCTGGCGTACCCCTTTTTTGTCGGGGCATTTGTCCCGTCAGCCGGGCCCCCGTAGAATGAGCCCGTTAACCTGAACAGCGAGAAAAGCATGTCCGAAAATCCCGTCACTTCCCGAACCGCCGACGAACTGCTCGAGCCCGGGCGCTACGAGCAGATCGTGGCGGATCTGCTCGATGAGGCAAAGCGATTGGGGGCCAGTTCCGCCGAGGCGGCGCTCAGTATCGAATCCGGCCTGTCGGTGACCGTGCGCCTCGGCGAGGTGGAGACGGTCGAACACAACCGCGACAAGGGACTGGGCATCACGGTTTATTTCGGCCAGCGCAAGGGCTCGGCCAGTACCTCCGATTTCAGCGCCGGCGCGGTGCGCGAGACGGTCAAAGCCGCCTGTGATATTGCGCGCTATACCGAGGAGGATTCCTGTGCGGGGCTGGCGGCGGCGGCGCTGATGGCAACGGATATCCCGGATCTGCAGCTCTATCACCCCTGGGCGATCGAAACACCGGAAGCCATTGAACGGGCGCTGGCCTGCGAAACCGTGGCCCGTGAGCATGATTCACGCATTACCAATTCCGAAGGCGCCAGCATTAGCAGCCACAGCGGTTTGCGGGTCTATGGCAACAGTCACGGATTTGTCGGCGCCTATCCCAGCTCCCGCCATAGCATGAGCTGTACCGTGATCGGTCAGGATGAGTCGGGCATGCAGCGTGATTACTGGTACACCCTGGCGCGGGATCCGCTGCAGCTCGACAGCGCCGAGTCGGTCGGGGTGCGGGCGGCCGAGCGCACCGTGGCCCGCCTGGGGGCGCGCAAGATCGATACCTGCCAGGTACCGGTAATGTTCGAAGCCGATGTGGCGCGCGGTGTGCTCGGCCACCTGGTGCGCGCGATCAGCGGCGGCGCCCTGTATCGCAATGCCAGTTTCCTGGTCGACGCCAGCGGGCAGCAACTCTTCCCCGAGCGGGTACATATCGATGAACGCCCCCATTTGCCGGGTGCGTTGGGCAGTGCTCCCTTCGACAATGAGGGCGTCGCGACTGCGCCCCGGACCCTGATCGAGGCGGGTGTGTTACAGGGCTATGTGCTCGACAGCTACAGCGGCTGCCGGCTCGGCCTGCCGACCACCGGCAATGCCGGCGGCGTGCATAACCTCTATATCAACCATGACGGCCTGGATCGCGAGCAGCTGCTGAAAAAAATGGATCGCGGCCTGCTGGTCACGGATGTCATGGGTCAGGGCGTCAACACCGTCACCGGCGACTACTCCCGTGGCGCCGCCGGTTTCTGGGTGGAAAACGGCGAAATCCAGTATCCGGTGGATGAAGTCACCCTCGGCGGGCGCCTGCAGGACATGTACCAGGGATTGCAGGCCGTCGGCAACGACATCGACGCCCGCGGCAACATCATCACCGGCTCCTGGCTCATCGACAACCTGACCGTCGCCGGGGACTGATCCCTTTCAGGGGCGGGTGTATATAACGCAGAGGACGCGGAGTCGCGGAGGCGCAGAGGATACAAAGCAATGTTGAATTTTTAATGCTGAATTTTGAATTAAACGCGTCTCTACAGTTCAAAATTTAAAATTCAACCTCCAAAATTATACTCCGCGTCTCTGCGCCTCCGCGAACTCCGCGCTATTTCCCAGGGAATCTGAAAAATGCGCCAATCAGGAAGAATGATTGGCGCCGGGGTCTGAGCCACTCATCCAGATTAGGTGTTATATAACGCAGAGGACGCGGAGTCGCGGAGGCGCAGAGGACCCAAAGCAATGTTGAATTTTTAATGCTGAATTTTGAATTAAATGCCTGTCCGCAATTCAAAATTTAAAATTCAACATTCAAAATTATACTCCGCGTCTCTGCGCCTCCGCGAACTCCGCGTTTATTTCCAGTGGACTCGAAAAAAGAGTCAGATCAGGAACAGCGTCGCCAGGCCGAGGAAGGCGAAGAAGCCGACGACGTCGGTGACGGTGGTGAGGATGACCGAGCCGGACAGCGCCGGGTCGATGCCGAAGCGTTTGAGGATCAGCGGGATCACGGCGCCGGAGATGGCGGCCATGATCAGGTTAACGACGATGGCGGCGGCGATGATCAGGCTCAGCGCGAAGTTTTCGAACCAGAGTCCGGCGACGGTGGCGATAATGATCGCCCAGATGAGGCCGTTCCAGATCCCGACTCCCAGTTCCTTGCGAAAGATAGTTCGCGCGTTGCTCGGATTGATCTTGCCCAGCGCCATGCCGCGAATCACCAGCGTCAGGGTCTGACTGCCGGCGATGCCGCCCATACTGGCGACCACCGGCATCAGTACCGCCAGGGCCACCAGTTGCTCGATGGTGCCCTCGAACAGACCGATAACCCAGGCCGCCAGCAGCGCAGTGAGCAGGTTGATCGCCAGCCAGATGCTGCGGCGCCGGGTACTGGTCATCACCGGCGCGAACATATCTTCTTCCTCGTTCAGACCGGCCATGCTCATCAGGGAGTGGTCGGCTTCCTCGCGAATAACGTCGACCACGTCGTCGATGGTGATACGGCCGAGCAACTGGCCATCCTCGGTGATGACCGGGGCGGTGATCAAATCGCGGCGTTCGAACAAGTTGGCGACATCGCGGGCTGCCATGTCGACCGGGATACCAATCACGTCGTGTTCCATCACCTCCGAGACGCTCATCTCTGCGTCGTTGGTCAGGATCACGGTCAGCGGTAACAGGCCCTGAAAGCGGCCGTCACGATCCACGACGAACAGACTGTCAGTGGATTCCGGGATGCTGCCGCGGCGACGCAGGTAACGCAGGACCACGTCCAGGCTGGTATCGGCCCGGACGGTGACCATGTCCAGGTCCATCAGGCCGCCGGCGGAGTCTTCCGAGTAGGAGAGGACCGAATGCAGACGCTCGCGTTCCTGCTGTTCCATCGACAGCAGAATTTCCTGCACGATATCGCGCGGCATTTCCGGCAGCAGGTCGGCGAGATCGTCAGTATCCAGCGATTCGGTGGCCGCGACCAGCTGTTCGGCGTCCATCTTGTCGATAATGGCGCGACGGACATCATCGGCCAGATGGACCAGTATCTCGCCTTCGGAGTCGGCCGGGACGTGTTCCCAGACGATCTGGCGATCATTGGCGGGCAGGGATTCAAGCAAATGCGCGATTTCCTGGGGATGCATCTCCTCCAGGAAGTCTTCTATCTGCTCCTGATCCTCTTCTTCCGAGTGAAGAATATCGAGCAGTGACTGCAGTACGTCACGATATTCCTCTTTTGTTTCAACCTCGGCCATTGAACCGTTCCCATATCCACCCGTTTTTAAAGTGTAACAAGGTCGCTTGCAGAATGGGAACTGCCGGGCTGATATTTATTGGCGGGATATGATGATATTGTTACTCGGGCTCGTCGAAGCGGTTGTTAATCAGTTCCTGCAGTGCCTGGCAGGCCTGTTCCTCATCCGGACCGTCTATTTCAAGAACAACGCTGGAACCTTTGGCCGCAGCCAGCATCATCACACCCATGATGCTTTTGCCATTAACCCGGGTTTCATTATGACGAAGATGAATCTCGGCCTCGAACCGGGAAGCCAGTGTCACGAACTTGGCCGCCGCCCTGGCGTGCAGTCCGAGTTTGTTAATGATTTCAATTGAATGTTCGATCAAACGTCAGTCTCCGGCGGATTGAATGACAATAATCCCGTCATGTGCGCCGGAAACCGCTTTTTCGACCATTTCAGGCAGGCTCAGCCGGGGATAGTTCAGAACCCGGATCAGCATGGGGAGGTTAAGACCACTGATGACAGCAATATTGCCCGTATGTAATTGCCGGGCAATATTGCTGGGTGTGGCTCCGAAAAGATCAGTCAGAATCAGAACGCCCTGGCCTTCGTCCAGCTGTCCGATCTGGGCGTGCGCTTTATCGAGCGTTTCTTCCAGGCCCGCATTCATGCTGATACCCAGGCGCTTGATGGTCAGTGGCATCTCGCCGATGATCTTGCCGGCCGTATCGAGCATAGCCTGGCCGATCTTGTCATGCGTGATTAACAAAACCGCAACGCTCATGTCAGCTCCCGGTGACGAACCAGAATGCCGTCACGCTGTGGACGAAAATAGTTCGCGAGTCTTTCCACCATATAAACGGAGCGATGGTGGCCACCGGTACAGCCAATGGCGACCGTCATATAACTGCGGTTGTCAGCCTCGAAACAGCCGATCCATTTTTCAATAAACTGGCGAATATCGTTGTACATGTCGTGTACCGCGTCATGCCGTTCCAGATAGTCGGCCACGGCCTGATCCTGTCCGGTCAGGTGGCGCAACTCCGTCACCCAGTGCGGATTGGGTATGCAGCGAATATCGAAGACAAAATCCGCATCCACCGGCACCCCGTGCTTGAAGCCGAAAGACTGGAACTGGATTGATAGCTGGATCCTGGCGGCGTTGTCCACCCGATTGCGAATGATATCCCGTAATTGATGAATGTTAGTCATACTGGTGTCGATACGCAAATCGGCACGGGAGGAAACCGGCTCCAGCAACCGGTGTTCCTGCAGGATGGCCTCGTTCAGAGGGACTTCGTCATTGCTCAGCGGATGTTTGCGGCGGGTTTCGCTAAAGCGTTTGAGCAGTGTCACCTCGTCCGCCTCGAGGAAAAAAATCTCACACTGGATGCCGGCATCATCCAGCGCTTGTAGTGCCTGGGGGAAGCTCACCAGTTCGCCGGAGAGATTACGCGCATCGATGCCGACGGCAAACCATTGTTCATGCCGCTGATTGGCACGCACGATTTCATCGGCCAGCGAGGGAAGCATCCCGATGGGCAGATTGTCGATACAGTAATAGTTCAGGTCTTCCAGCACGTGCAGGGCGACACTTTTGCCCGAGCCGGAAAGCCCGCTGATGATGAGCAGCTTCATTATGAAGATTGGGTTTGTTTGATGAGGCTCTGCTGACGTTCGATGAAATCCTGTGCGGCATTATAGCCGTTCAGGTAGAGTACATGATTTCGCACGGCCGCCTCAATAATTACGGCCAGGTCGCGTCCGGGCGCGACCGGCAGGCACACTTCGGGAATATCCACATCCAGTATACGCCGGGTACGGCCGGTGTGATCGAGCCGTTCAGGCGGCCCATCGTCAGGGCCCGGTTCGGTTTCCAGCTGGACGATCAAACGCAGACGCTTGTGATCGAGGATCGCATTGTTACCGTACATGGCACGGATGTTCAAAATCCCCAGTCCGCGCACCTCGATAAAATCAGTCAACAGGCTGGGGCAGCTGCCAGTGATGGCATCCGGCGCAGTGCGTCGGAATTCCGGAGCATCGTCGGCCACCAGGCGATGACCGTGACTGAGCAGTTCCAGCGCCAGCTCGCTTTTACCGACCCCGCTGGGGCCGGTCAACAGTACACCGATGCCGAAGACTTCCATGAATACCCCGTGAAAAAC
>NZ_JAVLAZ010000034.1:14737-18235 GCF_031581315.1 Thiohalophilus sp. | reverse complement strand
TCCGAGAGGCGGGTATCCACCTCACTCAATTGCCGATTGCCTTCCTGGCCAGCCACCCATTCCAGACCCAGTTGCTTTTGATGCGCCTGGAAAATGTCGTTGGTGGTAACTGGCTCGGTCATAAACTCAGCTCCGGGACTGTTCGCTCAACAGCTGGTGCATTGAGTCGTTATTGGGGCACTGTCGCGCTCGTTGCCGGAATTCATCGTCATTAAACATGCCCGCCAGCATGGCCAGCAGCTTGAGATGTTCCTCGCTCGACTCCTCGGGCACGATCAGGGCGAACAACAAATCCACCGGCTGTTTGTCTATCGCGTCAAAATCGATGGGCTGTTTGAGCTGCACAAAGGCAGCGGTGGCATGATCACAGTTTTTCAGGCGGCCATGGGGAATCGCGACACCGTAACCGATGCCGGTTCCCCCCAGGCGTTCCCTGGATATCAGGCTTTCAAAGATCTCCGTCGAATCGGCCTCCTGCTGGTCAGTGGCCAGCAGTTCGCTGAGCAATTCCAGAACACGCTTTTTGCTTGAGGCTGACGAGCCGCAGACAACGCGTTCCGGGCTGAGAAAATCTGATAGTTGCATGATCAGGCCTGTTCAGGTTTATTCGATGGGCTGCTTTTTCAGGCCACCTTCAGCACGATGATGGTCGGTCAGCTTTTCCTTGTGCTTTTTGATTTGACGGTCCAGTTTGTCTGCCATCGCATCAATGGCCGCATACATATCTTCGTTCTCGGCATTGGCGAACAGTTCTCCGCCGCTGATATGCACGGTGGCTTCGGCTTTCTGACGGTTCTTTTCCACACTCAGAATCACGTGAACATTGGTGACATTATCAAAGTGTCGTTCCACCCGTTCCAGTTTGCTGATGACATAGTCGTGCATGGATTCGGTGATGTCGACATGATGACCTGTGATGTTGACTTGCATGGTTATCTCCCGGGTTAAGCCAGACGTTTGCGTTCATTGGATGGAGGTATCGCCAGTGCTTCACGGTACTTGGCGACGGTGCGCCGGGCAACATTGATCCCCTGGTCTGACAGAATGGTGGCGATCTTGCTGTCGCTCAGGGGTTTGCTCGGTGTTTCAGCGGCAATCAGCTTCTTGATCAGGGCCCGAATGGCCGTCGCGGAGGCCTCTCCGCCGCTGGAAGTAGAGACGTGGCTGGAGAAAAAATATTTCAATTCATAGATGCCGCGTGGCGTGTGCATGTATTTTTTGGTGGTAACCCGCGAGATGGTCGACTCGTGCATTTCGACTTCCTCGGCAATATCATGCAACACCAGGGCTTTCATGGCTTCCTCGCCATGTTCCAGAAAGTCTTTTTGACGCTCGACAATGCTGGTGGCGACCTTGAGCAGCGTTTCGTTACGACTGGTCAGACTCTTGAGAAACCAGCGGGCTTCCTGCAGGTGGTTTTTCAGGGTGCTACTGTCCTCGTCGCTTTTGACCTGCTTGATCAGGCTGGCGTAATGGGGGTTGATGCGCAGTTTGGGCGCGGCATCGGGATTCAGTTCCACCCGCCATTGCCCCTTGACCTTGCTGACAACCACATCGGGAATAATATATTCAGGCTGGCCGGTAGCAATCTGGCCGCCGGGACGGGGATTCAGCGAGGTGATCAGCTGAATCACTTCCCGCAATTCGGTGTCGTTCAGTTTCAGTTTGCGTTGCAACTGGGCGTAGTCGCGATGTGCGAGCAGTTCAAAATGATGTTCGACCAGTTCCTGGGCTTTTTGCAGTTGCGGGTGTTCCAGCGGAAACTGCTTGAGTTGCAGGATCAGGTTCTCACGCAGATCGCGGGCAGCGACTCCCGGGGGATCAAAATACTGGATGCGATGTAAAACGGCCTCGACCTCATCGAGCTCGATCTCCTCGTCACCCAGCGCCTGCTGGACCTCCTCGATGCTGCAGCCCAGATAGCCGTCGTCATCGATCGAGTCGATAATGACCTCGGCAATAGCGCGATCGGTGTCGCTGAAATGGCTCAGTTCCATTTGCCAGCGCAGGTAGTCCTGCAAACTTTCACTGGTGGTGCCGGAGATTTCATAGTCCTGGCTGCTCTCGCCCGAGCTTCCTGTCAGAGGCGCGGCGATGTTGTCGTAAATGTCATCCCAGCTGCTGTCGACCGGCAGATCGTCGGGAATTTCGCTGTTTGTGTCGCCGGAACTGGCCGGCTCGCTTTCTTCGCGCTCGGTGGCGGGCGTTTCTGCGTTCGGAGGCGCCTCGGCGACGGTATAATTATCGGCCGGTTCGGCGTTCTCTGCACTGTTGTCCCCCTCTTCCTCGACTTCCAGCATCAGATTGGAATCCAGGGCATCCTGGATTTCAGTCTGCAGCTCAAGCGTCGACAGTTGTAGCAGCCGAATGGCTTGCTGCAACTGTGGGGTCATGGTCAGATGCTGACCGAGTCGAAGTTGTAGGGTTTGCTTCATATTATGGTTGGAGTTGGCCAGTGAACCAGCATGCTGGCTGATGTTAATTTTAGCGTATTTCGTTCGCGACTGCCGAGGCCTTTAGGCCGGATTTCCGGTGTTGCGACACGAATATGGCATACGGTGAGCTAGAGGCGAAAGTTTTCCCCAAGATACACCTTGCGTACCTGTTTGTTCTGTAACAATTGGTCCGGTTCGCCCTCGGCGATGACCTCACCGGCGTTGATGATATAGGCCCGTTCGCAGATACCCAGGGTTTCCCGAACATTATGGTCGGTTATCAGTACCCCGATACCGCGGTCTTTCAGATGCCGGATGATACTCTGGATATCCAGCACCGAGATCGGGTCCACGCCGGCAAACGGTTCATCGAGCAGGATAAAACGCGGCTCGGTCGCCAGCGCCCGGGCAATTTCCACCCGTCGGCGCTCGCCGCCGGAGAGGCTGATCCCCGTGCTCTGGCGGATATGACTGATGTGCAGCTCTTCGAGCAGCTCTTCGAGCTTCTGCTGTTGCTGATAGGGCGCCAGCTCCTTGCGGGTTTGCAAAATGGCCAGAATATTCTCGGCCACACTCAGCTTGCGAAATATCGAAGCTTCCTGCGGCAAATAGCCAATGCCGCGCCGCGCCCGCAGGTGCATGGGCAGGGGCGTCAGATCTTCGTCGTCCAGGTGTATCTGCCCCTGATCGGCCTCAATCAGTCCCACTACCATATAAAAGGCGGTGGTCTTGCCGGCCCCGTTGGGGCCCAGCAGGCCGATGATCTCGCCGCTGTTGACCGTTAGCGAGACATCCTTGACCACCTCACGGCCCTTGTAGCGCTTGCCCAGCTGGCTGGCGATAAGCTGGCTCATTGGGCGTTGTCTCCGGCCTTGTCGGCCGGCTCGATAATCGCCTTCACCCGCCCGTCGTCAGATGAGTCCGGGGAGGGCGAGCTTTCCCCCTGGCTGTTGGCGGCGACAATGCTGTTGCGGGTGTCGTAATGGATGCGTGCGCCACTGAAGCGGTTGGCGCCCTGGGTGACCCGGGCGTCGTCGATCAGCAGCAGCTCGCCGCTGCGGGT
>NZ_JAVLAZ010000034.1:2142-14637 GCF_031581315.1 Thiohalophilus sp. | reverse complement strand
CGATCGCTGCTCAATGCCCAGGCACCGGCGGGGGCCAGGCCCAGCAAGGCCATTAGCAGCAGCGGTTTAGCGCGGTGTAATAACATAGCTCCCTCGGGTTTGGGATAACAGTTCAAGCAGGCCCTGGGCCACATCCAGACGCATGCCGATCGCCCGGGTTTCGCTGCGATCGCTGGATATTGTAACAGCCGCGTCGGTCTCGGCGTATTCCCGCTGTGGATAAACCGTCAGCGTTTCGGTTTGCAGACGCAGTGCCTCGCTATGTTCAGTGGCCGGGCGGTGCAGTTCCACCTCGCCGCTCAGTTCGAGACGTTCCCCCCGCTCATACACAATTCCCTGGTTGGCGCGGGCGGTCCAGGGTGGCAGGGCTTCGCGAAACAGATTCAGCCGCAGCTGCCGGATGACCACCGTATCATCGTCGGGAAAATGTTCCAGATAATCGCCGACCAGCCGATGCTGCGGCTTGCCATCCTCCCCCATGCTGGTGGCTCGGAAGTTTTGCAGAAAATAATCGGGATCGTGGCGGACTTCGCGAGGAATGATACGGGGCTGGGTATCCAGATCGGTCAGCAGCCAGTTGCTGAAAGCGCCGATCAGAATGACCAGCAAAATGACGCTGACGATCTGCAGCTTATTCATGCAGGTATTTGCTCAGCTGTTCATCCAGCGTTTCCTGCGCTTCCATGATCAGTTCACACACATCGCGAGCCGCGCCCCGGCCGCCGCCGTGCGGGGTCTGCCAGTGGGCATGTTGCTTGGCCAGCGGGTGGGCGTCCTGCACCGCGATGGCCAGCCCGGCGCGGCGCATGACCGGCAGATCCACCACGTCATCACCCACGTAGGCGGCCTGTTCCGGCTGCAGCTCCAGTTTGGCAACCAGTTCTTCGAAAGCGGGCAATTTTTCCAGTCGGTTCTGATAAACGTGCTCGATACCGAGGTTTTCCATCCGGTGCAGGACGACCTGGGAGTTGCGTGCCGTAATCACCCCGATCTGCACACCGCTTTGCCTGAGCAGTTTGATACCAAAGCCGTCCCGCGAATGAAACGCCTTGTATTCCTGCCCGTCGTCACCGACAAACAGGGTGCCGTCCGTCAGCACGCCATCGACATCGAAGACCACCAGTTTGATCTGGGCAGCACGGGCAAGAATATCCTTCATAACAGCAGTTCCAGAGTCGGGTTGAACAGCCAGGCAGTCAGGACGGGTCGGCGGCGGGATAACCCAGTTCGGCCAGTTTGTCGCGAATCGCCTGCTCCGACAGATTCTCGCCTTCGATACGCACCAGACCGTTGTCGATGGTCACTTCCACCTGATCGATCCCGGGCAGGGCCTTGAGGCCGTTTTCAATGGCGGCGACGCAGCCCCCGCATTTGATGTTCTGTGCCGTAATTTGCAATGTGTCACTCATCGGCGTTCGCCCCTGTATCAAGCTTGCTGGATATTGAAATAGAGTAGTGTGAGATAGGCCACATAGGCCAGTAATAACAGCCCGCCTTCAAACCGGTTGATTTTGCCGTCGCCCCGAAAGCCGTAAGCCATCACAAACAGGGCGATACTCAGGCCGATCATTACCGGGAAATCCCGGCTCAGGACCTCGGGCTCCAGTGCCACCGGCCCAAGCAGGCCCGGAATACCCAGTACGACCAGCAGATTGAACATATTGGACCCGATCACATTGCCGATGGCAATGTCCGGTTCCTTGCGCAGCGCCCCCATCAGCGACGCCGCCAGTTCCGGCAGGCTGGTACCGATGGCGACAATCGTCAGGCCAATGATCAGATCGCTGACGCCGAAAAAGTGGGCGATATTCACCGCCCCCCAGACCAGTGCCCGCGAGCTGGCGAGCAACAGTACCAGGCCGATCACCAGCCACAGCAGCGCCCGGGGCGTGGTCATGGTCGGGATTTCACTGGCGTATTCGGCCTCCAGCGGATCGTGATCCTTGCGCTTGCCCAGCAGCACCATCCACCACAGCATCAATACCATGCCAGTCAGCAGGATCAGCCCGTCCAGCGGCCCCAGTTCGCCATCGGCCACCAGCATCAGGCTGACCAGCATGATCAAAAACATGACCGGATACTCACGCCGCAGGGTCTCGGAACGCACCACCAGCGGCACCACGAGGGCGGTGATCCCCAGTACCAGCGCAATGTTGGTAATATTCGAGCCCAGCGCGTTGCCCACCGCCAGGCCGCTGTTGCCTTCCAGGGTGGCGATGGCGGAGATCAACATCTCCGGCGCCGACGTCCCCAGCCCAACGATAGTCAGGCCGATAACCAGCGGCGAGACCCCCAGGTTACGCGCCGTGGCACCGGCCCCCTGCACGAACCAGTCGGCGCCCTTGATCACAATAGCAAAACCGAGAATCACGGCAATAACAGAAAGCAGCATGTCGGTCGGCATAAGAGAGGGTCCGATTATGGGCCAGATCGTTCGGGGGCGTATGATACCAGCTTGTCACCGGCGTGCGAGGGGCTGTGTAATGTTGAATTTTTAATGGTGAATTTTGAATGAACTGTCTGTTAGTAATTCAAAATTCACCATTCAACATTCAACATTCAAAATTATATTTCCGCGCCTCTGCGTTGAATGGGTTTTACTGCAGCTCGCGTTCGAGTTCCATTTCCAGTTCGCGTTCCAGCGCCCGATCTTCGTCGCTGCGCTCGAACTGCGGCCGTTCGGTTCGCGGCGGGTTGCCGTCGTGGACCAGGCTGCGGCGGCGTTGCAGATAGGCGTCGCGCATGAAGGTGTAGGGATCAGCGCCGGATTCTTCCAGCATGCGGCTGGCACTGAGCAGGCCGGCTCGGGTATCGATGGCACGCAGCACGACGGCGCTCCAGTAAGCTTCCTCGTCATCAATCTCTTGCAACGGCTCATATTCCCAGTCGGCGATGAGCCCGCCGGTGTCACGCAGGGTGCTGGGGCCGAGGAAGGGCAGCACAATATACGCGCCTTCGCCGACGCCCCAGTGCCCAAGGGTCTGGCCGAAGTCTTCATTGTGTTTGGGCAGGCCCATGGGTGTGGCGACATCGATCAGACCAAACAGGCCCACGGTGGAGTTCCAGACCACACGCGAGAAATCCGATGCGGCCGCCTCGAACTTCAGTTGCAGCAGATTGTTGACCATGACCCAGACATCATCCAGGTTGCTGAAAAAGTTCGATACGCCGGTTTGCGCCGGTTGTGGAACCGTATCCTTGTAAGCCTGTGCGACCGGTCGCAAGACCGCCCGGTCGACCGTATCATTGAATTTGTACATCGCGCGGTTATAGGGCTCGAGCGGATCGCTTTGCCCGTCATCGGCAGGGCCATTGGTACTCGCGCAGCCGGAAATCAGCAGGGTAGCGGCAAGTAATACGACATGCAGGAGGGAACCGGCCAGGTTGTTATTTTTTATCATATTTTAAAGCGGAGTTTCGGCAGGAGGGGATAAGTCCCTTTCTCTGTGAACCTCTGTGACCTCGGTAGTTTGCTCTGGTTTTTACTTGGCCTCGGTGCGCGTGGCACCGCAGCGGCGGCAACGATAACGGGTGACCATTTTACCCTGCTTGACGTCAAACGGGTTCCCCTTGACCACTTCCCATTTGTGAAAACCGCTTTTGCACAGGGTTTTGCCACGATGTTTGTCGCTGGCTTTGGGCTTTTTGAAGGGAATTACATCCGCCATGGCCGGGTTCCGTCATCAGTACCGTTTCAATTATGACCGTGAATGGGTATGTTTGTCAGCTTTAGTTATATGAACAGCGCGGGGAGTCGAGATGACGGAACAGACACATCGCCTGCTGATCGGCAGTTGCGGCTGGCAGCATGAGGGCTGGCAGGACAGCTACTACCCGGCCGATCTGCCGTCGGAGTGGCGTCTGGGCTATTACAGTAACGAGTTCCCCCTGGCGGTGATCACCGAACGCGAACAGGCGCTGGAGACGGAACTGCCCGCCGAGATGGACGATTGCCGCGAGGACCTGTGGGTGCTGGTTAATGTCCCGAATGATGCCGGGCTGGAGTCGGCCGTCGGCCTGCTGCAGCAGCTGCCCCGTCAGGGTGGGGTGTTGTTACAGGTCGATCCGGCGGCGCACAGCGATCCCGAAGCGTGGCTGGCGCAGATCGCGCCCCGACTGAACGGTTACCCGTTATGCATCGATCCCTCCAGCTTGCTGGGCGAGGCCTGGCGCGATGCCTTGCGGGCACGGAGTATTGGCTGGAGCTGGAATCCCCACAGTGATGCCGACGGGTTGGCACTCGGCCCCCTGGCGGTGATCCGGCTGGGCGGCGAATGTTCGGCGCGGCAGTTGCGCGAGTATATGGAAGCCGCTCTGGCTGTCAGCCGTCCGACGCGGGATGTGGCGCTGGTGCTCGACGGGCAACCGCCCGACGTGGAAACCCTGCGCCAGGCAAAACAGATCGAGGAGTTGCTGTGAGCCCGGTGTTAATGAATAGCACGGCAACCCGGCAAACATTGTCATTACCCGGGCCGTGGGTCACAATGCCGGCACCGCCAACCCCGGTACCGACAATCAAGGAATTGCGCACGTATGGCTGTAGCTGAAAACCTGGTCGAGATCCGTAACCTCTCCTTTCGTCGGGGCCGCAATGTCATTTTCGATGATATCGATATCGATATCCGTCGCGGCAGCATCACGGCCATCATGGGGCCCAGCGGTACGGGCAAGACGACCCTGTTGCGCCTGATTGGCCGGCAACTGCAACCTGACGCCGGCACCATCATGGTCGACGGGGAGAACGTTAACCGGCTCGGGCGCGGTGCCCTGTATGAATTACGCAAGCGCATGGGCATGCTGTTTCAAAACGGCGCGTTGCTTACTGACATGAACGTATACGACAACGTCGCCTTTCCCCTGCGCGAACATACCCGGCTGCCCGAGCGTCTGGTTCGCACCCTGGTGCTGATGAAGCTCGAAGCGGTCGGCCTGCGCGGCGCGCGGGAGCTGATGCCGGCGGAACTGTCCGGCGGCATGGCGCGGCGCGTGGCACTGGCACGCGCCATTGCCCTGGACCCCATGATGATCATGTATGACGAACCGTTCACCGGCCAGGATCCGATCTCCATGGGCGTGCTGGTGCGGCTGATCAAAGACCTCAACGACTCGCTGGGGCTGACCAGCGTGATCGTCTCGCACGATATCGCCGAGACCGCCGAGATTGCCGATGACATTTACCTGCTCTCCGGGGGCAAGGTGGTGGCGCGCGGTTCGCGCGAGGATCTGCGCAACTCCGACTCCGAATGGGCCCAGCAGTTCATGCAGGGGCTGCCGGACGGACCGGTACCGTTTCATTATCCGGCCGACAGTTATGCCGAGGATCTGGTCAACCAGAACGGGGCGCGCGACTGATGCTCTCGATGCTGCAACAACTGGGACACAACGCGCTGGGCTTTTTCCAGCGGCTGGGGCGCGCTCATCTGCTGTTGCTGCGCATTATCGAAGGCCTGCCGACGCTGGTGCCCAAATTTACCCTGGTGATCCAGCAGATCTATTCGGTCGGCGTGCTGTCGCTGCTGATCATTCTGGTCTCGGGTGCCTTTGTTGGCATGGTGCTGGGCCTGCAGGGTTACAACACGCTGGTCGACTTCGGCGCCGAGGAGTCACTCGGCGTGATCGTGTCGTTGAGTCTGGTGCGAGAGCTGGGGCCGGTGGTGACCGCCCTGTTGTTTGCCGGACGCGCCGGCTCGGCATTGACCGCCGAAATCGGCCTGATGAAAACCACCGAGCAGCTCTCGGCCATGGAAATGATGGCGGTCGATCCCATTCGCCGGGTGCTGGCGCCGCGCTTTCTGGCCGGTTTTTTATCCATGCCGTTGCTGGCGGCGATCTTCAGCGCGGTCGGCGTGCTGGGCGGCTATTTCGTCGGCGTCGGCCTGCTCGGGGTGGACCAGGGTGCCTACTGGTCGCAGATGCAGGCCAACGTCGATGTCTATGACGATATTTATAATGGTGTGATCAAAAGCCTGGTCTTCGGCGTGGTGGTCACCTGGATCGCGGTGTTCGAAGGCTATGACGCCACCCCGACATCCGAGGGGATCAGTCGTGCCACCACCCGTACGGTCGTGCATGCCTCGCTCGCGGTGCTGGGGCTGGACTTTGTACTAACAGCGCTCATGTTTGGAGAATAACGATGAACAATTCGCGTCTGGTCGAAATCTGGGTCGGAATTTTTGTTGCCGCGGGACTGGCGGCGCTGTTCATGCTGGCCATGCAGGTCAGTAATCTCAGCACCTACAGTAACGACGCGGGTTACGAGATCAGTGCCCGTTTCGAGGATATCAGCGGCCTCAAGGTCCGCTCGCCGGTAACCATGGCCGGGGTAACCATCGGCCGGGTCAAGGCAATCGCTTTCGATGAACAAACCTTCCAGGCCGTCGTTACCCTGCGTATCGAGGAGCAGTATAGTGAAACCCTGCCCAAAGATACCTCGGCCAGTATCTATACCGCCGGCCTGCTGGGGGAAAAATACGTCGGGCTGGAGCCGGGCGGCGCCATGAAAGTGCTGGCCCAGGGTGACGAGATCAAGCTGACCCAGGATTCGCTGGTGCTGGAAAAACTGATCGGCCAGTTCATCAGCCGGTTTATGGATGACAGCGGAGACAAGTAAGTGAACATCTGCAGCCGGGGCTGGCGCAATTGGCTGTCAGGCCTGTTATGGCTGATGGCCGTCACCCTGGGCGGGGCGCCTCTGGCCACCGCCCAGGAGACGGCCGGGCAGAATGCCCAGGCGCTGGCGGATCCGCAGCAACTGGTGATCAACACCACCGAACGCATGCTGGCGGCGCTCGACGAACACGGCGCGCAGCTCGAACAGCAGCCGGCGCTGATTTACGAGCTGGTTGGCGAGATCGTCCTGCCCCATTTCGATTTTGTCCGCATGTCGGCCTGGGTGCTGGGCAAGCACTGGCCGCGCGCCAGCCTGGAGCAAAAGCGGCGTTTCGTCCCCGCCTTTCGGCAATTGCTGGTGCGGACCTACGCCGTCGCCCTGCTGGAATACCGGGGGCAGAGCATTGAATATTTGCCGTTGCGAGAGGACCCGGCCAGCGGCGAGGTGACGGTGCGCAGCCGGATAATCCGGCCGGGCAAGCCGCCCATCGCCCTGTACTATACCCTGTGGTGGCATGACGACCGCTGGCGGGTGTATGACATCAGCGTCGATGGCATCAGCCTGGTGGCCAATTACCGCACCAGCTTCGCCAGCGAGATCAAGGCCCGCGGGCTGGACGCACTGATCGCGCGCCTGGAGCAACACAACCGCACAGGAGAAACCCCGCAATGAGCGATACCGCCATCAAGCCCCAGGATGACAACAGCTACCTCATCAGCGGCGAACTCAACATGCAGACCGTGCCGGGCCTGTTGCAACAGGTCGAGCCGATCCTGGGCCGCAGTCAGGGCGAAGTCTGTTTCGATCTGCAGGCGGTCACCCGCAGCGACAGTGCCGGCCTGGCCCTGCTGGTGGAGTGGATGCAGTTCGCCCGCCAGCAGGATCGCAAACTGACCTTTCGCAACCTGCCGGATCAGCTGCGCGATATCGCCCGGATCAGCGGCCTCGAAGATCTCCTGCCCTTGTCCTGAGGAGTGGGAGCGCCCCACGGGCGCGACTGTCGAATGTCGAATCGAGGCTGTCGCGGTCGAGGCCCGCTCCCACTTTTGCGGAGATTTCAGTCGCGTAGGTCACGTTGGCGATAGCCTACGTGACCCTCCCTGACCCCGGCACGTTCACCAGGTAGTGCTGCGCGCAACCTGGTCTACGACTAGATCCTAGATCCTAGCCCCTGGCTCCTATTCTTGGGGCAAGTCTGTGGTTTTCCTGCCAAATTTCCAATCCGGTCCGGTTTTGCCCTGTGCGGCCAGCGGCTGAGCGGATACAATAGCGAGCTCATACACAGCCCGATGCGAGTTGGAACCATGAGCCCCGACGAGGTTAAACAATTGATTGAAACCGGTCTCCCCGGTTGCGAAGCCACCGTCAACGGCGACGGCAGCCATTTTGACGCCGTCGTGGTCAGCCCCGATTTCGAAGGCCTGAGCCCGGTGAAAAAACAGCAACTGGTCTACGCCACGGTGACTGACAAGATCACGTCTGGCGAGCTGCACGCGTTGACCATCAAGGCCTATACCCCCGACGAGTGGGAGAAGGCTCGCGAACTGCAGATCTCATCCTGAGTGATGCTGCCCGCCGCGTGAGCGGTGCTTTTTAGGACAAGACTGACCCGATGGACAAGCTTTTAATCACCGGCGGTGCCAACCTGCAGGGTGAGATTCGTATTTCCGGCGCCAAGAACGCGGCGCTGCCGATTATTGCCTCGACGCTGCTGGCCGACGAGCCGGTCAATATCGGCAATATTCCGCACCTGCATGACATCACCACGACCATGGAGCTGCTCGGGCGCATGGGCGTGCAGATCACCATGACGGACAATATGGGCGTCGAGGTCGACAGCTCCACAATCAGGGAATACGTGGCACCCTACGACCTGGTCAAGACCATGCGCGCCTCGATCCTGGTGCTGGGTCCGCTGGTTGCCCGCTTCGGCGAGGCGGAAGTGTCGCTGCCGGGCGGTTGTGCCATCGGCTCGCGCCCGGTCAACCTGCATATCCACGGCCTGCAACAGATGGGTGCCGAGGTCACGGTCGAAAACGGTTACATCAAGGCGCGCGCCAAACGGCTCAAGGGCGCCAAGCTGGTGATGGACATGGTCACCGTGACCGGCACCGAAAACCTGATGATGGCCGCAACGCTGGCCAAAGGCACCACGGTGATCGAAAACGCCGCGCGTGAACCCGAAGTGCTGGATCTGGCCAACTGCCTGAACAGCATGGGCGCCGATATCGAAGGTGCCGGCACGGACAAGATCGTGATCCATGGTGTGGAACGCCTGCACGGCACCGATTACAACGTGCTGCCCGATCGCATCGAGACCGGCACCTACCTGGTGGCGGCGGCGATCACCGGCGGCAAGGTCAAGCTCAAGAATACCGATGCCAGCCTGCTGGACGCGGTGCTGGCCAAGCTGGAAGAGGCGGGCGCCCACCTGGATATCGACAGCACTTCTATCACGATCGATATGCACGGCAAGCGGCCCAGAGCGGTGGATCTGCAGACCGCGCCGTACCCGGCGTTCCCGACCGACATGCAGGCGCAGTTTTCAGTCATGAATTCGATCGCCAAAGGTTCGGGTACGATTACCGAAACAGTCTTTGAAAACCGCTTCATGCACGTGCAGGAACTGCAGCGCATGGGGGCGGATATCCAGTTAAAAGGCAACACCGCGTTTTCCACCGGGGTCAAGCATCTGACCGGCGCACCGGTGATGGCCACCGATTTGCGCGCCTCGGCGAGCCTGGTTATCGCCGGACTGGTGGCCAAAGGGACGACCACGGTGGATCGTATCTATCACATCGATCGCGGTTACGAATGTATCGAGGAAAAA
Organism: Thiohalophilus sp.; assembly: GCF_031581315.1. Lineage (GTDB taxonomy): Bacteria > Pseudomonadota > Gammaproteobacteria > UBA6429 > Thiohalophilaceae > Thiohalophilus. Next base: position 5,197 of record NZ_JAVLAZ010000034.1, on the reverse strand, counting down.
CTGCAGCAACTGGGGGCACAGATTCGACGGGTGCCGGCATTACATTATTATGAGTGAACAACTGACTATCGCCCTGTCCAAGGGCCGCATCTATAAAGAGACACTGCCGCTGCTCAAGCATGCCGGCATCGAGCCGCTGGACGATCCCGAAACCAGCCGCAAGCTGATCCTGGACACCAACCATGATGACATCAAGCTGGTGATCATCCGTGCCACCGACGTGCCGACCTACGTGCAGTACGGCGCGGCCGACATCGGCGTGGCCGGCAAGGATGTGCTGATGGAGCACGGCGGCGAAGGGTTATATGAACCGCTGGATCTGAAAATTGCCCAGTGCAAGATGATGATCGCCGGGCCCGAAGGCGCGACCGTCCCCGAGGGACGCCTGCGCATCTGCACCAAGTACGTCAACGTGGCGCGGCGCTATTTCGCCGAGCAGGGCAAGCAGGTGGAGATCATCAAGCTCTACGGCTCCATGGAGCTGGGCCCCATCGTCGGGCTGTCCGACTTTATCGTCGACCTGGTCGACACCGGCAACACCCTCAAGGCCAATGGCCTGGCACCGCTGGAGCACATGGCCGAGATCAGCTCGCGGTTGATCGTCAACAAGGCGTCGATGAAAATGAAACACGCCCGGGTCAAGGCCCTGATCGATCGCATCGGCGAGGCGGTGAGCTAAATGGATATCAAACGACTTAACAGTAGTGACACCCGTTTCTGGTCCGAGCTGGACCACCTGCTCGACTGGGAAGGGGTTTCCGACGAGACGGTGAACACCACGGTCAAAAACATCCTCAGGGATGTGCGCACCCGCGGCGACGCCGCGCTGGTCGAATACACCAACCAGTTCGATCGCATGTCCGTCGCCAGTATGGCCGAGCTCACCCTGGACATGGATCGCCTCGAGGCGGCGCTGAACAACATACCCACCGAAACCCGTGAGGCACTGGAGACCGCTGCCGAGCGGCTGCGCACCTATCACGCGCACCAGAAGATGGAATCCTGGTCCTATACCGAGGCCGACGGCACATTACTCGGCCAGCAGGTAACGCCATTGGATAAGGTCGGGCTGTATGTGCCCGGCGGCAAGGCCACCTATCCCTCGTCGGTGCTGATGAACGCCATCCCCGCGCACGTGGCCGGGGTCAAAGAAATTATCATGGTCGTGCCCACGCCCGACGGCGAGGTCAACGAGATGGTGCTGGCCGCCGCGCGCATTGCCGGGGTGAGCCGTGTCTTCACCCTGGGCGGTGCGCAGGCCGTGGCCGCGCTGACCTACGGCACCGAGACCGTGCCGCCGGTAGACAAGATCGTCGGCCCCGGCAATATCTATGTGGCCACCGCCAAGTCGATGGTGTTCGGCCGGGTCGGCATCGACATGATCGCCGGACCTTCCGAGATTCTAGTAGTCTGCGACGGCAAAACCGATCCCGACTGGATCGCCATGGATCTTTTCTCCCAGGCGGAACACGACGAGGACGCCCAGGCGATCCTGGTCTCCCCCGACGCGGCGTTTCTCGACAAGGTGAAGCAAAGCATCGATCGCCTGGTGCAGGAGATGGAACGCAAGGCCATCATCGAAACCTCCCTGTCCGATCGCGGCGCGCTGATCGAAGTGAAAGACATGGACGAGGCGATCGCGGTGGCCAACCACATCGCGCCGGAACATCTGGAACTGTCCATCGACAACCCGGAAGCGACCGCCAAACAGATCCGCCACGCCGGTGCTATCTTCATGGGCCGCTATACCGCCGAGGCGATCGGCGACTACTGCGCCGGCCCCAATCACGTGTTGCCCACCTCGCGTACCGCGCGTTTCAGCTCGCCGCTGGGCGTGTACGATTTTCAAAAGCGCTCCAGCCTCATCATGTGTTCGGCCGACGGCGCCTCGCAACTGGGCAAGACCGCCTCGGTCCTGGCGCGCGGCGAAAGCCTCACCGCCCACGCCCGTTCCGCCGAATACCGCATCAAGGATTAATCAAAAAGCATGACCGGCTCGCGCATCGACAAATGGATCCGTCCCGAGGTTCGCGGCCTGCAGGCCTATCACGTGCCGCCGGCCAAAGGCCTGATCAAACTCGATGCGATGGAAAACCCCTATCGCTGGCCCGAGCCGCTGCTGGATCAATGGCTGGATGTCGTGCGCCAGGTGGAACTCAACCGCTATCCCGATCCCGCCGCCGCCAGTTTGAAACAACACCTGCGCGAGGCGATGGCCGTGCCCGAAGGTGCGGAGATTCTGCTGGGCAATGGCTCGGACGAGATCATCCAGATGATCCTCATGACCCTGGCCGACGAACAGCGCACGGTGCTGTCGGTGGAGCCGGGTTTTGTCATGTACCACATGATCGCCACCTTTACCGATATGCAGTACATCGGCGTGCCGCTGCAGGACGACTTTTCGCTCGACACCAAAGAGATCCTGCACGCCATCGAGCAGTATCAGCCGGCGGTGGTGTTCCTGGCCTATCCCAATAACCCGACCGGCAACCTGTTCGACAAGAACGATGTGAAAAAGATCATCGACGCCGCCCCGGGGCTGGTGATCATCGACGAGGCGTACCACGCTTTTGCCGGTGACTCGTTCATGAATGAGGTGACTCATTACGACAACATGCTGGTGATGCGCACCGTCTCCAAGATGGGGCTGGCCGGTTTGCGGCTGGGACTGCTGGCCGGCAACCCGGCCTGGCTGAACGAATTCGATAAAGTCCGTTTGCCGTACAACATCAGCAGCCTCACCCAGGCCAGCGCCGAGTTCGCCCTGCAGAACCGCGATGTGCTGAATGCGCAGACCGATCAGATCTGTACCGATCGGGAAAGCTTGTTTGCCGAGTTAAACAAAATAGACGGGCTCAGCGTCTATCCCAGCAAGGCGAATTTCATTCTGTTTCGCACCCAGCCGGGCAAGGCGACCGATATCTTCGAGGCTCTGAAAGGTGAGGGCGTGTTGATCAAAAACCTGGACAAGACCGGCGGGCTGCTCAAGGATTGTTTGCGGGTGACCGTCGGCACGCCGGAAGAGAATGCGGCGTTTCTTGCCGCCCTTAAGAAA
>NZ_JAVLAZ010000034.1:0-2042 GCF_031581315.1 Thiohalophilus sp. | reverse complement strand
GCTGACCCGCCAGCGCGCTTCGGGTTCATCAGACTTAAGCCATGGACGGCCGGGCGCAGCGCAATGCGCTCGACGACTCGTCCGCCATTCTTCACACAATTTCTTATTTGACTGCGAACTCCAGACAACACAAATACGCCGGGCCCTTTAACGGCTAGGGAAACAGATCAGATGATTCAGGGGAAACCCTGATTGTTGCCTCGAAAATACCACATACTGCTAATAACCATGCGATGGATGCCATAATACAGCTCGCTGTTTTCATATATTTCATTTAAGAAATGATGGAAGCTTGCCGAATAAAAAAATATCGACAACAACAGGGCTTACACGGAGTGTGAAGCATGCCAAACAGACCGACCGACAGTGAACTCGGGTTGACCCCCGGTGTGAAGGATTCCCGAACGCTGCTGCCGAACCGGGACAGTTTCTACTATGACGTGAAGCCGCTCATCGAGGAAGCGGATGCGGGCAAGTTTGCCCTGGTATTGCTGGTGATCGATATCGAGGGGGTGGATTTTATTCTGCGCACCTTCGGGCCGGTGGAGCGTGACATGGCGATCCGGGAGGTCGGACAGCGTATCCGGGATGCGGCCGAGGAGGAGACAACGCCGTATCACATTAATCAGGGACGCTTTGCCGTGCTGTTGCAAAACGGCAGCTTCCTGCATGCCACGCAACGGGCCGAGGCGCTGGCAAAAGTGCTGCGCGAGCCCTTCAAGGTCGCGGGTATTTTCTATCATCTGGATGCCTTCATCGGCATCAGTCACTATCCCAATCATGCCGACTCGCTGGGCGAGCTGGTGCGCACGGGCGTGTTCGCCTGCCATCAGGCGAGCACCCTGGAGAGTCGCTATGCGACCTATGATCGAGCGATCGACGAGGAGGAACGTTATCGCTTTCGGTTGATGCTCGATCTCGAGCAGGCACTGGACGAGGAGAGCGGTATCCGGCTCGCCTATCAGCCCCAGGTGCATCTGCAATCCGGCGCCTGTGTGGGTGTCGAGGCATTGTGCCGCTGGGAACATGCCTCAAAGGGACCTATTCCGCCCGGCCAGTTTTTGCCCTTTGTGGAGCAGTCGCCGTTAATGATGCCGTTGACCGAGGCGATCCTCGGGATCGGTTTACGGGATCTGTATCGATGGCAGAAACAGGGCTTTGAAGGCAGCATGGCCATCAATCTGAGTTCCGCGCTGTTCCGCCGATCGGACATGCTGGAGCGGCTGCTGGATCACTTTCGCTACGCCAACATGCCGATGGAACAGATCCATTTCGAGGTGACCGAAACCGGCATCATGGATCAGCCCAAGCGGGCGGTGAATACGCTCTCTGAAATCCGGGAACGGGGCAGCCGGATCGCCGTCGATGATTTTGGCACCGGTCATTCCTCGCTGGCCTACCTGGCCGATCTGCCGATCGACATTATCAAGATCGATATGTATTTCGTACAGAACCTGGACAAGCCCTGGGGCCGGGCCATCGTCAGCGCGGCGGCGACCCTGGCGGAGCAACTCGGGCTGGTTTCGATCGCCGAAGGGATCGAGGACGAGCAGCAGCTCGATCAGTGTCGGGAACTGGGGGTGACGATCGGGCAAGGGTTTCATATCGGGCGGCCGATGTTCAGGGAACAGTTTGAGGGGTGGTTGGGGATATAGGAATGAGCGCCCTGCGGGCGAGCCTGTATTTTGAAAGCGAGTTCTTGTGGGAGGCGACTTCGTCGGCGACTCTCGCCGGTGCCACCGTCCTGCCTAAATGATCGCCCTGCGGGCAGGCTTAATCTCGAAAGCGGGCTTTTGTGGGAGGCGACTTCGTCGGCGTCTCTCGCCGGAGACACCCTGCTTATCTAAATGTTCGCCCTGCGGGCGGGCTTAATCTCGAAAGCGAGCTCTCGTGGGAGGCGATTTCATCGGCGATTGTTGCCGAATCCACCATCCTATCTAAATGATCGCCCTCCGGGCGGACTGGATCTTGAAAGCGGGCTCTCGTGGGAGGCGATTCCATCGGCGACTCTCGCCGGAGCCACCTTGCCTATCTAAATGATC
>NZ_JAVLAZ010000033.1:0-27288 GCF_031581315.1 Thiohalophilus sp. | reverse complement strand
CCGGCGCAGCCGCCGACGGCACAGGCCATGAATTCCTCCAGCGAGACCTGGCAGGGCAGGTCGTATTCTCTGGCCAGTCGGGCGACGGCCTCCAGCATGGGATGCGGGCCGCAGCTGAAAATTTCCACTTGATGACGTTCTTCATCTGAGAGGGCATCGAGCCAGTGACGGGCGAGATCGGTGACGTAACCGTCATGGCAACCGGGGTAACCCTGGGTGCTGGTCAGGCGTGAGGGAATATTCCACTGTTCGACCAGCGGCATGGCCGCGATGACCCCCTCGGGCATGCCGGGGACGATGAATTCGGATGGCTGGCTTTGAAACGGAAACGGCACTTCGGAGCCCAGAATCATGAACGGCTGATAATGTTTGTCGTGACGCAGGGCATCGGCGCAGAAGATCATCGGCGGCATGCCGACGCCGCCGCCGATTAATAAAGGACGCTTTTTGTCGGCATGAAACTCGAACGGTTTGCCGATAGGGCCCATCAGGTTGAGCGTGTCGCCGATCCTGTTCTGGGCCAGCAGAGCCGTGCCTTCACCGAACACTTTATACAGCAGATCGACGTAGCCCTTTTGCGCATCGACTCGCATGATGGAGATCGGCCGGCGCATCGGGCGCTGGGCGTTGACAGTCAGGTGCACGAAGCTGCCGGGCAGGGCCCGGGCGGCGATCTGCGGTGCCTGCAGGCGCAGGGTGTATTGATCGCCGGCGTGCGCGTCGTGCGCGAGGATCTCGGCCTGTTCGACAAAAATGGTATCGCGATGGACTCTGGCGGTGTTCACTGGTTCACCTGATAAACGGATTGGCCGGCCAGCAGGGTGTGACTGACCCGACCCTGCATTTCCCAGCCGAGGAACGGGGTGTTCTTGCCGCAGCTGGCCAGCGTATTGTAATCGACGGTCCAGCGTTCCTGCGGATCGAAGATGCAGACATCGGCGCGATCGCCGATGCCAAGGCGTCCGCCGTCGATGCCGAGAATCCGGGCCGGCTCACTGGTGATGCGGGCGAGGGCATCGGACAGTGACATAACCTTTTCCTCGGCCAGGCGCAGGGTCAGCGGCAGCAGGGTCTCCAGGGCCGAGATGCCCGGTTCGGTTTCGCAAAATGGTGCCAGCTTGGCGTCGGCATCGTGCGGCTGATGGCAGGAACTGATGGCGTTGATGGTGCCGCTGCCCAGCCCGGCGCGCAGGCCGTCCTTGTCCCGCTGGGTGCGCAATGGCGGGATGACGTGACAGGCGCTGTTGAAATCGCCGAGGTCCATTTCGGTAAGATAGAGCTGGTGGGCGGCCACATCGATGGAGACCGGCAGGTTGTCGTGCCGGGCGCGGGCGATCTTCTGGATCGACTGGGCAGAGCTTAAATGCATGAAGTGAGCGCGCACGCCGGTCTGTTCGATCAGCATCAGATCCCGGGCCACGGCGACCGTTTCGGCCGATTCGGGCACGCCGGGCAGGCCCAGGCGGGTGCTGATAGCGCCTTCGTGGGCGCAGCCTTTATTACTCAGCCAGTGATCGTTGGCGTAGATGAATACCGTCAGATTGAAGTTGGCGGCATATTCCAGCGCGCGGCGATAGACCAGGGTGTTGTTCAGCGGGTTCAGGGCGTTGCTGACCGCGATGCAGCCGCCCTCGCGAATCAGCTCTTCCATCTCGCTCAGATGTTCGCCCTGCAATTGCACGGTCAGGGCGCCCAGGGTCACCACGCGAGCGAAGCCGGCCTGGCGGGAGCGATGATGAATCAGCTCGGAGACCGCGGGGGTGTCGATGATGGGATCGGTGTCCGGTTGCACGCACAACGTGGTAATGCCGCCGGCGGCCGCCGCGCGGGTCTCGCTGGCGATGGTGGCCTTGTGTTCCTGGCCCGGCTCGCGCAGGCGGGCGTTGAGATCCACCAGGCCGGGGATCACGAACTGATCGGTGGCGTCGATCACCTGATCGGCGCCGAAGCCGTCGGGTGTCTGGTCGATGGCGACTACCTGGCCGTCGGCAAGGTAGAGATCGTGCTGACCGTCGATGCCGTTGGCCGGGTCGATGAGGCGGCCACCTTTGATATGAATGCGCATCAGGCTTCCCCCTCCTCGCCGGATGGTTTGCGTCCCAGTACCACCGACATGATGGCCATGCGCACCGCGATGCCGTTGCTGACCTGTTCGAGAATGACCGACTGGGGGCCGTCGGCGACGCTGGATTCGATCTCCACGCCGCGATTGATGGGACCGGGATGCATGACAATGGCGTCAGGTTTGGCCAGCGCCAGTTTTTCCTGGGTCAGGCCGTAGGTCTGAAAGTATTCCAGTTCACTGGGCAGCAGCGCGCCGTCCATGCGTTCCCGCTGCAGGCGCAGCATGATCACCACGTCCACGTCCTTCAGTCCCTCGCGCACATCGTTATAGACGTGCACGCCCATCTGTTCCAGATAGGGCGGGATCAGGGTACACGGGCCGATAGCGCGAATCTCCGGCACGCCCAGGGTGTTGAGCGCGTGGATTTGCGAGCGGGCCACTCGCGAGTGCATCAGATCGCCGACGATGGCCACCCGCAGCGCGGTGAAGTCGGGTTTGTGCTTGCGAATGGTAAATACATCGAGCATTGCCTGGGTGGGGTGGGCATGGCGCCCGTCGCCGGCGTTGATAATACTGATATGCGGTGCCACATGCTGGGCGATAAAGTGGGCCGCGCCGCTTTGTTCGTGGCGCACCACGAACATGTCGCAGTGCATCGCCTCCAGGTTATGCAACATATCCAGAAGACTTTCACCTTTGCTGGTGGACGAGGTGCTGATGTTGATATTGAGTACGTCGGCCGAGAGGCGCTTGGCGGCCAGTTCGAAGGTGGTGCGGGTGCGGGTGCTGGATTCGAAGAACAGGTTAACGATGGTCTTGCCCCGCAACAGCGGGACTTTCTTGACCGGCTGGTTGCCGACGGTCACGAAGTTTTCGGCGGTATCGAGGATCTGGGTGAGGGTCTCGCGTTTGTGCCCTTCAATGGTCAGAAAATGGCGCAACTGGCCCTGACTGTCACATTGAATATCCTGCCGCTTCATTTGCTCTCCTGTATTAACAGCTCCAGCGGATCCGGCCCGGTCAGTTTGACATGCTGATGCGTCTCGAGGCTCAGACGCTCGCCGGCCACATCGGCGCAGATGGGCAGTTCACGGCCGCTGCGTTCCACCAGACAGGCGAGGATGATCGAGGCGGGCCGGCCGTAGTCGAAGATTTCGTTCATGGCGGCGCGGATGGTGCGCCCGGTGTGCAGCACATCGTCGATCAGGACGATGTGCCGGTCATCGACCGAGAACGGCAGGTTGGACGGTTCCACCTGTGGATGCAGGCCAATGCGGGTGAAATCGTCGCGATAAAATGTGATGTTGAGCGTGCCCAGCGGCTGTTCGGGCTTGAGTTGCTGATGAATCTGCTCGGCGATCCAGGCGCCACCGGTGTGGATACCGATAATGGCAGGATCGGTGATATGCCGTGAGTGGAGCAGGGATTGCAGATCGCTGGCCATCTGGCTCAGCAGGGTCTGGACGTCACGGCGTTCGCTCATGTTGTTCCGGGGTCAGTTGCTGGTCGAACCAGCTTTGCAGTATCAGTTGCGCGGCCACCTGATCGATATCCTCGGGATCATTGCGGCCGGCTCCGTTGTGCGAGCGTTCTGCGAGCAGTTGTTCCGCCTCGTAGGAGGTCAGGCGCTCATCCACCATCTCGACGGGCAGATTGTAACGCCCTTTGAGCTGATTACCAAAGCGTCTTGCACGTTGGGTCATCTCCTGCTCTTCCCCTTCCAGGGTCAGGGGCAGGCCGACAACCAGCAAATCGGGTTGCCATTCGTCGATCAGCCGGGTAATGGCGTCCCAGTCGGGTTTGTCGGTCTTGCGGCTGAGTGTGATAAGCGGGGCGACGCTGTGGGTCACTTCCTGGCCCACGGCCACGCCGATACGCCGCAGGCCGTAATCGAACCCCAGCAGGGTTCTTGGCGGTCGGTTTAAGGGTTGGCTCACGCGTGGCCCACGTCCGTCGACAGGGTGGTGATGTCCACACCGAGTCCCGCCGCGGCGGCGCTCCAGCGTTTTTCCACCGGGTAGTCGAAAATGATCCGGCTGTCGGCCGGGCCGTTCAGCCAGCTGTTGGCGGCCAGCTCCTCTTCCAGCTGGCCCTCGCCCCAGCCGGCATAGCCCAGGGCGATCAGAAACTGTTCGGGCCCAACCCCGCCGGCGATGGCATCGATGATGTCCTGGGACATGGTCAGCCCCACCTCGGTGGTAATCTCCATGGTGCTGTCCCATTCGCCCAGCGGTGTGTGCAGGACGAAACCGCGCTCCAGCTGAACCGGGCCACCCTGATAGATCGGCGTGTCGGCCAGTTCCGGCTCGGTCACTTCGATGTCGAGCTGCTCGGCCAGATCGGTGAGGGTCAGGTCGGTGGGCCGGTTGATGATGATGCCCAGCGCGCCCTGCGGGTTGTGCTCGCACAGATAGGTGACCGTGTGCTCGAAGTTGGGATCCGCCAGGGTCGGCATGGCGATGAGGAAGTGGTTACTCAGTTGGGCGATGTAACTCATAAGGCAAGTATCAGTCAGTGTTGTTGCACAGGCAAGCGATGGCTAACGACTTAGCCCCAGATTTGATCCGCTTTTAAACTGCCAGACACGGGGAATGTGCAATATGTCGGTGTCTTCCAGAATCTCCTCGGTCAACGGCGGGAACGGCGCCGCCAGCCGGACGATGTTTTGCGCGGCCTCATCCAGTACGGTGTGGCCGGAGGAACGCAGCACCCGCACCGATTTGAGCGTGCCGTCCGGATTGATCGCCACATCCAGTAACAGATCGCCGGTGACATTATTGCGTACCGCCTCTTCAGGGTAGTTGAGATTGCCGATGCGCTCGACCTTGGATCGCCAGGCATCGAGATAGGCGGCAAAGCGGTGTTCGCGGGCCTTGGCCCCGCGCACATAGGTCTCGCGCGGGGTGATCTGATAGGCCTTTTTCATATCATCGATCTCGGCGCTGAGCCGGGCGATCTGCTGGCTGCGCTCGTAGAGCTGGGCGGCGGTGACCTCCTCGGGAATCGGTGGCTCCTTTTGCGGCTGGCGTTCGCTGGCGATCTTCTCTGGTGCGCGATTGGCGCTCATCACTTCCTGGGGTGTGTCCTGTTGTTCGCGCGGCGGGGGCGCCAGGGCCTGACGGCTGTCGGGGGCCAGGCCGCTTTCTTCGGTGGGAAGGGGGTTGGAAAAGGGGCTGCTGTCGCGCACTTTCTCCTGCATATTGCCGCCGCCTTCCTGATTGGCCTGGGCCAGGTACTCGGCGTCCTCCGGCTCGTCCTCGGATTCGTTATGTACCAGGGTGACTTCCATAGTAGTAATGGCGTCGTTATTGGCGAGATCGCTGAGATTGAAGCCGACACCGAGGATCACGATGGCGTGCACCGCCAGCGCCATGAACAGTGTCATGCCAAGCCGGTCAGCGGCGCCTGCCGATAAGGAATTGTTGCCAGTTACGTCAGCCATGCAGATGTTTTACCACTTTGTGCGTGATTATACCGTTGAGCAGTCCCAGCAACACGGCAAAGCTCAATAAAACCGGAAACAGTTTCCAGATCCCCGCGTGCGGGACAAACCACGCCCAGGCCAGCACAAACTGGCCACTGATATGTGCCAGGGCCGCCGCCACGCTGTAACCGACAGGGCCGAAGCCGCGGCCGGGCAGGCGGGTCATTGGCCACAGGATCAGCAGACTGGCCAGTGCCCCGGACAGAGACAGCATGAAGGTGGGCGATAAAAACGTGCCCAGCAGCAGACTGCCCACCAGCACCCGCAGCAGACTGACCCAGGCCGCCGTCGACCAGCCGTACAGGCACAGCACGCAGATGGTAATAATATTGGCAAAGCCCGGCTTCAAGCCCGGCATCGGACTGGGCAGCAGCGCCTCCAGAATATGGATCGACACCGCAGCCGCCGCCAGCCAGGCGATGCGTTGATCTTCGACAGTGGGTTGCAGTTCCAGTTTCAATGGATTGTCCGGCCCGGATGGTTTGTTTAATCCGCAAATGAACGCGAATGGACGCAAATACTATGGCAATGAGTTGTTGCAGGTAATTGTAACCATTCGCGTTAATTTGCGTGCATTCGCGGATTGTTTATAGGCCTGGGTTATGCCGGATGGTTCAAGCGTAAGCGGGCCCACGTTTTCTTGCAAGATGCCTCGCCAGATGATTTGCGCCTGTTCAAAATAAAGCTTGAACCACAGAGGACACAAAGGTCGCGGAGAAAATTATACCTCTGTGTTTTCGGACACTTCTGTGGTGAATTATTTCTTACTTGCACCCAAACAACGGGCATAAGCGTCTTTGCGGTGAAACATAATATCAAAAGGCCAGCGCGTCGAAGCGGCTTTCGCCGCCGTGGATCTGGATGTGGATGCCGTTGGGCAGGCAGGCGATGACGTCGCCGGATTGTTGTTGCCAGCCGGCATGCACGCAGAACTGGCTGTTGCACGGCGAGGATTGAAAGCGGGCGCGACCGTGGTCGATTTCGATGACGCTGTCGCCGAGTTCGCCGGGCACCTGCACGGTTGTGTGCTGGTGCAGATCGTATTGTTTATACAAGCTATTACCCTGATAGATTTCCACGTGGGTGCCGGCCGTGGAAGGTTGCCAGGCGAAGTAATAGCTGCCGGCAACGATGAGCAGGACAATGCCCAGCAGCAGCCTGTCGGCGAGGGTCATGGCAGTGTCTGGATCACGGGATCGGTTTGCAGATCGGACAGTTCGATCCGCCCGGCCATGGCCGGTGTGAGATGCACGACACCCTGTTTGTCGATCAGCATCACCTGCTCGATGCCCATGTCACGGGCAATTTGCGGCCATTTTTCCGGACCGGCGATGAACAGGGCGGTGGAGGCGGCATCGGCCGTGGCGCCGTCGTGATGAATCACGGTCACCGAGGTGGTCTGGTCGGCCGGGTAGCCGGTGCGCGGATCGAGAATATGATGATAGCGCTTGCCGCCATATTCAAAATAGCGTTCGTAGTCGCCGGAGGTGAACACGGCCTCGTTGTCTCGCACATCCAGCCGGGCGATGACGCATTCGCTCTGGTTTTTATCGTCACACTTTTTGCGTGGATGACGCACACCGATGCGCCAGGGGCGATCGCCGTGGCGGCCGATCGCCATGAGATCGCCGCCGGCGTTGACCATGGCGTTTTCGATACCCACCGACTGCAAATAATCGATGGAACGTTGCACGGCCTCGCCCTTGGCGATGGCGCCCATATCCAGTCGTACGGCGGGATTGTCGTTGCTGATGCGCACGTTATCCACCTGGATGTCGCTCAGCTGCGGGTTCTGCGCCAGCAACTCGTCGATATCTGCCTGGCTGGGTGGAAAGTTGGCGAACAGATCTTCCTGATGAAACCCCCATAAACCGATCAGTTTGCCCAATGCCGGATTGAACAGGCCCTGGCTTTGCTCGGCCAGTTTGCGGGATTTTTCGATCAACGGCATGACCGAGATATTGCCGGTGAATTCACCGGTCATACCCAGCAGCTGGTTCATACGTCCCATGGGACCGGGGCGCCAGGGATGCCAGGCTTCGTGCATAAAGCTCAGATCCTCGGCCACAGCACTGATGGCCCGGTTGGCTTTTTCCTCCTCGACATCCCACAGGGTAATGGTGACCAGGGTGCCGAACACCATCATCGTGGTCTTGTGTTCCTGCGGTTCGGGTTGGCAGCCGCCCAGCAGAACGGAAAAGAGAAGCGTGATCAATAAAACGGTACGACGTGGCATGCTCATGGCTATTGGCTTAAATGTTGTTCGATACTGTGCATTAACTGATCGGCGATATTCAGCTGGTATTGTTCGTCCAGTTCGCGGATGCAGGTCGGCGAGGTGACGTTGATCTCGGTCAGGTAATCGCCGATTACATCCAGTCCGACGAAGATCAAACCCTTCTCGCGCAATACCGGTGCCACCTGTTTGCAGATGCGGTAATCATTGTCACTTAACGGCACGCCCATACCGCGTCCGCCCACGGCCAGGTTGGCACGGGTCTCGCCGGCGGCCGGGATACGCGCCAGGGCATAGGGGACCGGTTCGCCATCGATCAACAGGATGCGCTTGTCTCCTTCGGTGATTTCGGGAATAAAGCGTTGCGCCATGATCAAACGACGGCCGTGGCGGGTCATGGTCTCCAGAATGACGCCGGTATTGAGGCCCTCCTGTTGCAAACGAAATACCGAACTGCCGCCCATGCTGTCGAGTGGTTTGACAATAATGTCCCCATGCTTGTTCAAAAACTCGCGCAGTTGCACCGGCTGGCTGCTGACCAGGGTCGGCGGCATGCAGTCGGCAAACCAGGCGGTGAACAGTTTTTCATTGGCATCGCGCAGGCTCTGCGGTTTGTTGACCACCAGCACGCCGCGCGTCTCGGCCAGTTCGAGCAGGTGCGTGGCATAAAGAAAATCGAGATCGAAGGGTGGATCCTTGCGCATCAGGATGACATCCAGCTCGTCCAGTGCCAGTGCCTGTTCGTTGCCCAGCTCGTACCAGTTATCGGGATCGGCCTGAACGGTCAAAGGTCGACTGCGGGCGCCGGGGCGATTACCGTCCAGATAGAGATCGGGCTGCTCCATGTAGTGCAGCTGCCAGCCACGCCGACTGGCGGCCAGCAACATGGCCAGGGTTGAATCCTTTTTGTAGTTAATGGCCCCGATAGGGTCCATGACAATACCGAGCTTGACTGTCATGGGATCAGGGATGCTCGGCGTATTCGCGGGCGGCGGCCAGCAGGGCCAGACGGGCGATCACCCCATAGGCATAGAAGCGATTGGGATCGGCATCCGGCGCCTTGCTCTCGTCCGGGACGTTACAGGTTTCGGCAAAGGCGAGCGGTTCGAAATGCATTCCGGGGGCGTTGAGGTTCTCGTTGGTACCGCGTTCCTTATGTACGCGATAGAAACCGCCGACAACGAAATGGTCCAGCATATAAACCACCGGTTCGGCCACGGCCTGCTGATCGCCCCAGGTTTCGAAGGTGTAGACGCCTTCCTGCATGATCACCTGGGTGACGGCCTGACCGCCCTTGCTCTTGGACATGCGGGTGCGCTGCTTGCGATTGAGCTCCAGCGCCTCTTCGGCCGACTGGACGGCCATGATGCCCATGCCGTAGGTGCCGGCGTCGGCCTTGATGATGACATAGGGCGGTTTGTCGATGTTGTATTCATCGTACTTGGCCTGAATATCGGCCAGCAGCCGGGTGACATTCTTGTGCAGGCACTCCTCGCCCTCGCGTTTCATGAAGTTGATCTCGCCGCAGTTGCGAAACAGCGGGTCGATCAGCCAGGGATCGATCTCGGCCATGGCGGCAAATTCCCGGGCGACAGCGCGATAGTGGGCAAAGTGTTCCGACTTGAGGCGATCGGCCCAGCCCAGGTTGAGCGGCGGGATCACTTTCTGTTCCAGATCCTCCAGCAGATCCGGCCGGCCGCCGGAGAGATCGTTATTGAGCAGGGCGACACAGGGATCAAAATCCCCGATTTTCAGCCGTGCGCCGTCGCGCTCGGGTTTTTCCAGCAGGACATGGCGCCCGGAAGGGAGCTCGATGTTTTGTGGCAGTTCCAGATCGTCCATGAGACTGGCAACACGAACCTCGAAACCGCCCTTGCGCAGGATATCCATCAGCGTTGCGACACTTTCCATATAATAGGTGTTGCGGGTGTGGCTTTCGGGAATCAGCAGGACCTTGGCCGCATCGGGGCAGACCCGTTCCACGGCCGCCTGGGCCGCCTGGATACACAGCGGCATGAACGCCTCATTGAGATTGTTGAAGCCGGCCGGAAACAGATTGGTATCGACTGGCGCCAGCTTGAAACCGGCGTTGCGCAGATCCACCGAGGCGTAAAACGGTGCCGGGGTCTTGACCCACTCACTGCGAAACCAGGCTTCGATGTGTGCCTGGTGGGTCAACAGATGGGACTCGATGTCGTGCAGCGGCCCCGACAGGGCAGTGGTCAGATGGGGAACGGCATGCAGATGTTCAACACTCATGGATTTTCTCGCTGGCTTTTCACAACCTGAATATAGTGAAATACTACCCCAAGTTGGCGCTGGGCGCAGGCCCATCCGTCCCCGGTGAATCAATAACAAAATAAAGTATCGACAGAACCTGCCGTTATAAGCTGGAACATGTCCCTGAGGACAGCATTCTCCTGATCCGGAGTCCGGGTAACCGTTACACGCAGACGAAATTATTGAGAAAATATACGGACTTATGGATTGTTTCTCAAATCTGTGTTAAATATCTGAAACACTGGGCTATACTGGGTTTATGAGAATGAGAACAATTTCCAAATGGGCCCAGCCATTCAACGCAGGTGGATACAGGTGTTGGCAGAGCAAGCAATGACAGACAGTTATGAAGGTCTCAAGGTCCTGGTTATCGATGACAGCAAGACGATCCGCCGGACTGCCGAGACACTGTTAAAGAAAGTAGGGTGTGAGGTCATCACCGCCGAGGACGGCTTTGAAGCCCTGTCCAAGATCGCGGATACCCATCCGGACATTATATTTGTCGATATTATGATGCCCCGACTCGATGGTTATCAGACCACGGCCCTGATCAAGAACAACAAGGTCTTTCGGGAAACCCCGGTGGTCATGCTGTCCAGCAAGGACGGCCTGTTCGATCGGGCGCGCGGGCGTATCGTCGGCTCGGAACAATACCTGACCAAGCCTTTTACCAAGGAAGAATTGCTCGGGGCGATCAAGTCCCTGGTACTGGAATAAGCGGATAACGGGATAACGAGCAAGATAAAGTCAAGTTTTTCAGGAGGTTATGTCAGATGGCGCGGATACTGATTGTCGATGACTCCCCGACCGAGACTCATGTGCTCAAGGGAGTTCTGGAGAAAAACGGCCACCAGGTCGAAGCGGAGGATAATGCCGAAGCGGGGATCGCCCGCACCAAGGAGTCCCGCCCCGATCTGGTCCTGATGGATGTGGTCATGCCGGGCATGAACGGTTTTCAGGCGACCCGTGCGCTGAGCAAGGATCCCGAAACCCAGAATATTCCGATTATTATCGTGACCACCAAGGATCAGGAAACCGATCGCGTCTGGGGAATGCGCCAGGGCGCCCGGGATTACATCACCAAGCCGGTGGACGAGACGGAACTCAATAACAAGATCAACGCTGTTCTGGGCGGTTGAGCACGATGGCGGCGGTTCAGAGCCAGACGCCGTTTGCGCTGCTGCAGGAGATCGAAACCCGCAGTCAGCAAAAAGCGCTGGGGCTGCCGCAGAAGGCCGAGGTTCGCCGGACCTGGTCGGGGATCGGATTTCGTATTGGCGAACAGTATCTGGTTTCGCCCACCGATGAGGTACTCGAAATTCTCAAATACCCGCCATTGACCCGGGTACCCAGCGCGCTCTCCTGGGTCAAGGGGATCGCCAATGTTCGCGGGAGTCTGGTACCGGTGATGGATCTGAAAGCCTTTCTGGAAGAAGAGCCGATCAAACTGGCCCGCGAGTCGCGGGTTCTGGTGATTCAGCAGGGCGGTTTTACCAGTGGCCTGCTGGTGGAAGAAGTACTGGGAATGCGTCACTTTTTTGAAGAAGAGCGCAGTGAGCAGCTGCCGGGGGTTTCCGACAATCTGACGCCCTATCTTGGTGGTGCGTTCAAACAGGGGAATCAGGTCTGGGGCATTTTCGATATGCGTAATCTGGCGAAAAGCCCCCGGTTTATGGAAGTCGCCTCACGCGGTTAGAGGTGTCATGCAACAGCCTGTTCCGGCAAGGCGACGGGGCTGGACAACGAAAACAATGCCGGCAGGCACGAATGCGATGGCAGGAGTAAAGCAATGAAATTCAAAGGTATCACTTTAAAAGGAGAAATACCGACAGGCCGTCTGATTGCGCTATTGGGATTCGCGCTGCTGGCGTCGGTATTGCTCATGGGCGGGAGCTTCTTCCTCAACGCCCAGAAAGAAGCGGAAGACGTGGAATACGTCAACCGTACCGGTGGTCAGCGGGTTCTCTCACAGGAGATTGCCAAGTTCGCCAGCCAGGCGGCGCGCGGTGAGCTGGATGCCTTCCCGAAACTTTCCCGGGTCCGTAACCAGTTCGAGGATATTATCCGCTGGCAATCACAACGCACCCCGCCGGAAGCCCGGGCCGAGCTGAATGAGCTCAACAAGTCCTGGCAGCAGTATCGTAATAACGTGGACATTATTTTGAAAAACCGCGACGTGGTGACCACCATGCGCGAACATATCCAGAACATCAACGAGCAGATTCCGAATCTGCTGGCCCTGTCCGACGAGGTGGTCGCCACCATGACCGAGCAGCAGGCCCCGGCGGATCAGGTCTATATCGCCACCCGCCAGTTGATGTTGACCCAGCGTATTCACAGTAACGTTAACCGGGTACTGGCCGGGGGTGAGGAAGCGGTGACCGCCGCGGACCGCTTCGGTCGGGATGCCGCCCTGTTCGGCCGGGTTATCGAGGACATGTTGCGCGGCAACCGTAACATGGGCATTCGCCGCATCACCGACCCTGCCTCGCGCGAGAAGCTGGAACAGGTGCAGGAACAGTTCCGTTCACTGCGTAGCCAGGTTGGCGGGATTCTGGAACGTTCTCCGGAAATGTTCGACGTCTCCAACGCGGCCGAAGGGGTACTCAACCAGTCGGACGTAGTGCTGGCCAACATCGAGCAACTGGGTGATGCCTATGCCAGCGCGATCAAGCTGCGTTATGAGACTCTGCTGGTTTATGCCTTCGCGGCGTTAACCGTCGTGCTGTTGATTCTGATGGGGATTCTCTACTGGCGCGATTCCCGCAAACGACTGCAGGAAACCGAGCAGCAGCGTGCCGAAATTGCCCAGACCAACGCCCAGAACCAGGAAGCGATCCTGCGACTGCTGGATGAAATGGGCGACCTGGCCGATGGTGACCTCACCGTGAACGCCACGGTCACCGAGGATATCACCGGCGCCATCGCCGACTCTATCAACTACGCGATCGACGCCCTGCGTGGCCTGGTATCGGCGATCAACGACACCACCCAGCAGGTTTCCTCGGCAGCGCAGCAGAGTCAGGCCACGGCCATGCATCTGGCCGAAGCCTCGGATCATCAGGCCCAGCAGATCACCGGTGCCAGTACCGCGATTAACGAAATGGCGGTCTCCATCGAAGGCGTATCCAACAACGCCACCGAGCTGGCCGACGAAGCCCAGCGCGCGGTACAGATTGCGGGCAAGGGTTCCGACGCGGTGCAACGCACTATCCACGGGATGGACACCATCCGCGAACAGATTCAGGAAACCTCCAAACGTATCAAGCGTCTGGGTGAATCCTCCCAGGAAATCGGTGACATCGTGGAACTGATCAACGATATCGCCGAGCAGACCAACATTCTGGCCCTGAACGCCGCCATTCAGGCGGCCATGGCCGGTGAAGCGGGCCGCGGTTTTGCGGTAGTTGCGGACGAGGTTCAGCGACTGGCGGAACGCTCCGGTGACGCCACGCGGCAGATCGACGCACTGGTTAAAGCGATCCAGTCGGATACCAACGAAGCGGTGGCATCGATGGAAGAAAGTACCGCCGGGGTAGTTCACGGGGCCAAGCTGGCCCAGGACGCCGGTACGGCACTGGAAGAAATCGAATCGGTCTCCAGCAACCTGGCGGACCTGATCGAGCATATCTCCAATGCGGCGAAACAGCAGGCGACAGCGGCCACCAACATTTCCGACACCATGAATGTCATTCAGGAGATCACCACCCAGACCTCGGCCGGGACCAACGAGACCGCGGCATCCATCGGGAACCTGGCCGAACTGGCGAACGAACTGCGCCATTCCGTTGCCGGTTTCCGCTTGCCGCAGCAATAAGCGCGCGTCGTACTGGAGGAAGGTCGATTGACGGCTGTGCAGAACAAACCGTTGCCGGACACGTCCTCATCCATGCAAATGGATGAGGACCAGTTCGGTCGTTGGGCTGCCCTGCTGGAGGAGCGCACCGGGATCCATTTGCCCGAGCGCCGCCGTTCTTTCCTCATTTCCAGTCTCAACATTCGCATGCGCGAGCTGGGGCTGGACGATTATGAAGCCTATTTCCAGTATCTGACGACCGGCACCCGCGGTGCGGTGGAATGGGAAATTCTGGTCGATCGCCTGACCGTCCATGAAACCCGTTTCTATCGCGATGATCAGGCGCTCAATGTGGTGCGCCGGCACGCCCGCGAATGGCTGGAGCAAGATGCCGGCGAACGCGAGCGTTTTGAATTGTGGAGCGTCGGCTGCGCTACCGGCGAAGAAGCCTATTCACTGGCGATTTTGCTTGATGATCTGTTCACCCGCAAAGGCAGCCAGGCGTATCTGGGTATTACGGCTACCGATGTCAGCACTGCGTCTTTAAGTGCGGGGCGCAAGGGTATCTATCATCGCAACCGGATCAAGAATCTGCCCGATGCATTACAGTCGCACTATTTTGAAAGTGTCGATGAACAACACGTGCGGGTTATTCCCACGCTTCAGCAGCGTGTCTGTTTCATGCGCCAGAATCTGCTGGAGCTGGAACAGGCGCACATGGGGCAGATGAATATTATCTTTTGTCAGAACGTGTTGATCTATTTCCCGCGCGAACGGCGGCTCCAGATACTCGATTATCTGGTGGAGCATCTCAAACAAGGTGGTCTGCTGGTGCTGGGCGCCGGCGAGATCATTGACTGGCATAATCCGTTCGTGCGCAGCGAAAGTTTTCAGGGTGTACTCGCTTATCGTCGAGTTTCACAGGAGGTCGGGGGATGAGTGTGGATAACGGACTCGATCTCAACACCTTAAGCTGGGTCAAGTCGGAGCTGGACGATACTCTGGGGCAGGCACGTTCCTCGCTCGAGGTGTTTGTCGAGGACGAAGCCGACGAAACCCAGTTGCAGTTTGTCAAAAACTATCTGCATCAGGTCTACGGGACCCTGCAGATGGTCGAGCTGTACGGCGCCGCGCTGGCCGCCGAAGAAATGGAGAAACTGACCGACACCCTGCTGGAAGGCAAGATCGGTAACCGCAATGACGCCTTTGAAGTGTTGATGCGGGGTATTCTGCAACTGCCCGATTATCTCGATCATCTGCTGGCCGGCCATCATGATATGCCGATGGTCTTGCTGCCGTTGCTCAACGATCTGCGCGCGGCTCGCGGTGAAGCACTGCTTTCCGAAAACGCCCTGTTCAATCCCGACCTGGCGGTCAAGGCGCCGTCCAATGAGACGATCACCGGCGAAAACATCAGCGATCTGACCCGCAAGCTGCGGCATAACTATCATCTGGGATTACTGGGCTGGTTCCGGGATCGGGACAGCGATGCCTCGCTGGCGCGCATTGCCGAGGTTATCGACACCCTGCGCGAATCGGCCACCGAAGAAGAGATCAATCGCCTGCTCTGGGTATCCGGTGGACTGGTGGAAAGCCTGCGCCAGGGTGGTCTGGACAGTAATGTTTCCATCAAGTTGTTGCTTGGGCAACTGGATCGCCAGTTCAAGAAAATTATCGATAACGGCGTGACCGCGCTCAGTCATGAGCCGCCGTCGGAGTTGTTGAAGAACCTGCTGT
Organism: Thiohalophilus sp.; assembly: GCF_031581315.1. Lineage (GTDB taxonomy): Bacteria > Pseudomonadota > Gammaproteobacteria > UBA6429 > Thiohalophilaceae > Thiohalophilus. The sequence continues at coordinate 11,690 of NZ_JAVLAZ010000033.1, read as the reverse complement.
ATTACGTGGCCAACTCCCGCTCGGAAGGCGACCTGACGCAGGAGATCAAACAGGCCTTTAGCCTGGAAGACGTACTGCCGGATACCAGCACTCTGGAACGGGCGCGTGCCGATCTGACCGGCCCCAACGCACAGTTGATGCATACCGTTTCCACGGTGCTGCTTGAGGACCTGACCCGGGTCAAGGATAACCTGGACCTGTTTGTGCGTGCCGAAGAGCGCCATATCGATGAACTCAAACCACTCTGCGCCACGCTCAAACAGATGGGCGATACCCTGGGTATGCTGGGGCTGGGTGTACAGCGAAATGTGCTCAACGAGCAGCTCGAAATCCTCGAAGCCATGGTCGCCGGTGAACGGGAAGTCGATGACAACACCCTGATGGACATGGCCGGGGCGATGTTGTCGATCGAGAATTCACTGGGTGAAATGGCAACAGCCCGGGCCGCCAACGAAGAATACGATGAGTCGACCGACAAGGCCGAGAGTGCCGAGCGCCTGCAGGGCGCCGAACGGCAGAAACTGCTGCAAACCGTTATCGAGCAGGCCAAGATCGAACTGTCCAGGGTCAAGGAGTCGCTCAGCGATTTCAGCCGCAAGCCGGGTAACCGCGAGGTGCTCGACAACGTACCGCAGATTCTTGAACAGATCCGCGGCAGTATCCTGATACTCGATCTGGAACGGGCCGCCGGCCAGCTGCAACGCATCAATGATTATATTCATCGGTTGCACAGCGGCGAGACGGGTGCCGATGAAGACAGCATGGAACATCTGGCCGATGCGATCAGCAGTATCGAATACTATCTGGAATCGCTGGCCGGCAAGTGGGGTAATCCCGATGCCATTCTCGAGGTGGCCGAACAGAGCCTGGCCAAACTCGAACAGGCTGGTGGCGCGCCGGCGGCACCCGCCAGCCCCGCGCCGGTTGCTGATAATACCCAGCCCGATCTGGCGATTCCCGAGGACCTCGAATCCGGTCCGGTGGACGAAGATACGCTGGTGGATCTGTCAGCCCCGGAGGATGACGATTCTCTGCAGCTCGAACTCGATGACGAGACTGCCGGTGAGGAAGAGGACTCCCTGACTCTGGAAATCGAACAACCCGAGCTGGACGAGCCGGATCGCGAAGAACAGATCCTGGCCAACAGCAGCGATGACACGCTCAACGATCTGGAGCAGGAGGAGATTTCCCTCAGCGCCCCGCTACCCGAAGGCACCGGGGATGACGATGATGAGCAGAGCATCGTTCTGGAAACCCTCGATGATCTCAACGTCAACTTCGATAATCTGGATGATATCGGCCTTGAAAACGACGACAGCGGGCAGGCCGAGGCCCTGAGTTTTGATGAATCGGATTCCGCGGAGTTTGATCTGGGCGATCTCACCCCGGGCTTCGAAGAGCAGGGCGAACCGGCTGACGATGATTCGCAGTCCTGGAGGGGGGCGGCCGAACCGGAACCTGAGCCTGAGCCGGAATCCCCTGCCGAGCCCGAAGCGTCGGCCCCGTCCGCGAGTCAGAGTGCGCCGGCGATCGATGAGGTCGATGACGAGATCATCGAAATCTTCATGGAAGAGGCCGAAGAAGAACATGCCAATATCCAGCGGTTAATACCGCAATGGATTAATAACCAGCAGGATGAAGAGGCCCTCAAGGATCTGCGCCGCTCGTTCCATACACTCAAGGGCAGTGGCCGACTGGTTGGTGCCAGCGATGTCGGTGAGTTTGCCTGGGCCTTTGAGAACATGCTCAACCGGGTGATCGACAAGACCATTACGCCGGGCCCGGAAATGTTTCAGGTTCTCGAGCGGGCCGAGCAATCCCTGCCTGAAATGTTTGCCCTGTTTACCAAAAAAGAACGGCCGCCCCAAACCATCCTGGCATTAATGGGATATGCCGATGCCCTCAGCCAGGGAAAGCCGGTCGTGCTGGAGGACGCCGCTGAGTCAGCGGCACCCGCAACCGATCAGGCGCCAGAACCGGAATCAGAACCGGAAGCTGAAACGGAATCCGAAGCCGAAGTGCCGCAGGCAGACGTGGCAAAAGTCGAAACCGAAATGACTGAGGCTCCCGTCGCCCCGGAAGAAGCCTCGGCGGTGGAGCAAAGCGAAGACGAAGAGGCGGAACCGGAGATCGACCCCGTCCTGCTGGATATCTATCGCAAGGAAGTGGCCACACATCTGGCGACCCTGGAAAGCTATATCCAGGGCTGGCATGCCAACCAGGATCGCAGTGCCAGCAATGATTTGCTGCGGGCCCTGCATACGCTGACCGGCAGTTCCCGCACCACCGGTATTACCACGGTTTCCGAGCTGTGCAGTCTATTCGAAAAATACATCAAGGAATTGCAGCAATATCATCAGTCAGTGGATGCCACCGCCATCGGAGTGCTGCAAGAGCTGCACACTTTTGTCAGCCGGGTACTGGAGCTGATCGAACAGCCCGGGGCAGAATTGCCGGACAGCCGCGAATTAATGCAGTCCATCCAGTCGCTGCTGGACAACTTTGTGCCGCCGGATTCCAGCGCTTCTCTGCAGGAGTTACAGCAACCGGAACCCGAACCCGAACCCGAACCGGAACGCGAATCTGCTGCGGCTGCCCCGCAGGGGCCGCCGCCGGATTATGACGAGGAGCTGCTCGAGATCTTCATCGAAGAAGGTGAGGAGATCCTGGAGGAAAGCGATAACACTCTGTTGCAGTGGCGCGATGAACCGGATAACCAGGAACTGATCGAGGCCTTGCAACGTCAGCTGCATACGCTCAAGGGCGGTGCGCGCATGGCCGGGGTGACCGAGATCGGTGATCTGGGGCACAGTATCGAATCCATGCTGACCGCGGTTGTCGATGGCCACATGCCGGTGTCCCAGCCGATGTTCGGGCTCATGCAACGGGCCCAGGATCGCCTGGTCGGCATGCTGGAGAAGGTCAGGGACAACCAGCGGCCGTTACCGGCCGAGGATCTCATCCTGGAGACCGACGCTCTGCTGGGTCGCGCCGGTACGAGTGGGCCTGCCAACGAGACCGCGCCGCTCGAGCAGGAAGACATCGCCGAGGCACCGACCATGCCCGCTGCGGAAGAGACCGCGCCGGACGAACCGGAAGCGATTAGCCTGGAAGAGCAACCGGCCGTGGAGCTGGTCGACGAGCCCGCTGAGCCCGCTGAGCCCGCTGAATCCGCCGAAGCCCCGCCCTCTGCGACGACTACCGGGTCACAGGCACCGGCACCCGCCAGCGGCCAGGAACTGCAGGACGAGGAGGACGATGGCTCGCGGGACCGGCGCAAGGCCTCGCGGGTCCAGCACGAACAGGTGCGGGTCCGCGCCGACCTGCTCGATAATCTGGTTAATTTCGCCGGCGAGGTGAGCATCTATCGCTCGCGCATGGAGCAGCAGACCAATGCGTTCCGTTTCAATCTGCAGGAGCTGGACGATACGGTCTCGCGTTTGCGCGAACAGCTGCGCCAGTTCGAAATCGAGGCGGAGACCCAGATCCAGTTCAAAAAAGAAGAGCGCTTGGAAAAAGGCTACGATGATTTTGATCCCCTCGAGTTCGACCGCTTCACCCAGATGCAGCATCTGTCACGGGGGATGATGGAGAGTCTCAATGACCTGGACAGTATCAAGGGCATCCTGGGCAACGTGACCCGCGAATCGGAAACCCTGTTGCTGCAGCAGTCACGGGTCAATACCGAACTGCAGGAAGGCCTGATGCGCACCCGCATGGTGCCGTTTTCCGGTCAGGCGCCGCGCCTGCGTCGTATCGTGCGCCAGACCGCCGACGAGATGAACCGGCAGGTGGAACTGCAGATGCACGGCGTGGAATCGGAACTGGATCGCCAGGTGCTGGATCGCATCATTCCGCCCATCGAACATATGTTGCGTAATGCCGTCGCCCACGGCATTGAAACACCCGAACAACGTCAGGCCGCCGGCAAACCCGCCACCGGGACCATCAACATGGCCCTCTCCCGCGAAGGCTCGGACATCATTATCCGCGTCAACGATGACGGCAAGGGGATCGATCTGCAGGCGATTCACAAAAAAGCCATCGAACGCGGCCTGCTCAAGCCCGAAGACAAGGCGACCAAGGAAACCCTGCTCAATATGATCATGCAGTCCGGTTTCAGTACCGCCGAGCAAGTGACCCAGATCTCCGGGCGGGGTGTCGGCATGGACGTGGTCAACAGTGAGATCAAGCAGCTGGGGGGGCTGCTGGAGATCGATTCCCATGAAGGTCAGGGAACCCTCTTTACCATCAGCCTGCCGCTGACCCTGGCGATCTCACGCGCCCTGATGGTGTATGTCGGGGACGAGTTATATGCCGTACCGCTGCTTAACGTGCAGGGTGTGGAACGAATCCGTGGCGCGGAATTGCGTGAATTGATGCAAAACGAAAATCCTGCGTACCACTGGGTTAATGAAGATTATGAACTGATGCATCTGGGCAACCTGCTGGGCGGGCAGATACCGCCACTGCCCGATGACGAGGAGCGGGTTCCGTTATTGCTGGTGCGCAGCGGTGACTATCGCGCGGCCATCCGGGTGGAAGGTCTGACCGGCAGTCGCGAAATCGTGGTCAAACCGGTCGGCCCCCAACTGAGCACCCTGCGGGGTATATCAGGTGCCACGATTATGGGGGATGGCGGTGTGGTCCTGATTCTGGATCTGGCCGTGCTGGTCCGCCTGGCCGCCGTGCAGGGTGAAGAAGATGTGATCGAACTCACGCCGGAAGCCCAGCCTGTGGCACAAACCAAGCCAGTGGTCATGGTTGTGGACGACTCGATTACCGTACGCAAAGTGACCACCCGGCTGCTCGAGCGTTACGGTTTCGAAGTGGTACAGGCCAAGGATGGCGTGGATGCGCTTGGCCAGCTGCAGGAAACCGTGCCCGATGTCATGTTGCTGGACGTGGAAATGCCGCGAATGGACGGCTACGAACTGGCCGCGAACATGCGGGGCGACGAACGGACTCTGGATGTGCCGATTATCATGATTACATCCCGTACCGGCCAGAAACATCGACAGCGCGCCCTGGATGTCGGTGTCAACATTTATATGGGTAAACCGTATAACGATGCCACCTTGCTGGAAAATATCGATTCCCTGATCGGTAGCGAGGTGTAATTTCAATCGGTATTTTGCCAGGTTTGCAGGGCAGGAGCGCTCGCAGCGGCAGTCGTATGTATAACAAGCTGATAGCGGCACCGGCCGCTCCTGTGGATAACCAACTTTCATGTCACAAAGCCAGTTGCAGAATGAGTTACGCGGGACACGTATTGCCATAGCTTCCGGATCGTCGCGTCATCGCGAACATTTGCAACAGATATTCGAACGCACCGGTTTGCAAGTTGTCCTCAATGAACCATTCAGCGAGTACTTTATTGCCAAGCTCGCCGGTAACAGGATCGACGTGCTGTTGATCGAGCTGGATGAACGTAACGAGAGACATAACCAGTTACTCGAAGAACTGCTCGAATCGACCGACATCCCGATCATTTTCAATGATGTCAGTGCCCTGGCGTTCAATGAACCGGCGCGTCAGGGTAAATGGTTCGGCACCTTGATGGGCAAGATTGCCGAGATTACCGGGCACCTTGAATGGGAGACGCCCGATATCGATCTGGGCAGTTTCACCGTCAATGAAACCCTGCTGGCGCGAGATAACAGTCTGGCCAGTGAAGTCTGGGTACTGGGGGCATCACTGGGTGGCCCCGATGCGCTTAAACGGTTTCTGGCCGAATTGCCCTCGAATCTCCCGGCGAGTCTGATTGTGGCCCAGCATCTGGGTTCCAATTTCGAACCCTTGTTGGCCAGGCAACTGGATTGCATCAGCCCGTTGCAGGTCATGCCGGCCCGGGTCGGGCACACATTGCGTCATGGGGAAGTGATCGTGGCGCCGGTCAATCAGCGTTTGCAAATCAGCCCGATCGGGGTGATTCAGTTGTTACCGCTGGCGGGGCCCTCGTTTTATACGCCTTCCATCGATACGCTACTGACCGATATCGGGGCGCGTTTCGGGGCTAACTGTGGTGCGATTATTTTCAGCGGCATGTGTGATGACGGGGTGCTTGGCGTGCGTGCCATGCATGCCATGGGCGGGCCGATCTGGACACAGGAAGCTGATAGTTGCGTGATCAGTAACATGCCCGACCAGGTGCGCCAGGCCGGAGTGAGCAGTTATACTGGAACTCCGGAGCAATTGGCCGCTAAACTGGCAGAATATCTGACACAACGGCAGACGGAATATGGCTGAAACGACCCAAATTGATACGCGCCGTGACGGGATGGCGGTGACTGGCAAGCAGGCCAGTGATGCTATCCATTGTCTGCAGATCCCGATGTACGAAGAATCCATCCTGCTGCCCAATGCGGCGGTGGCCGAGGTGGCCGGTTATATCGAGCCCGAACCGCTGCCGGATGCGCCAGACTGGTATCTGGGCAAGATCAGCTGGCGTGAACACAAGGTCCCGCTGGTCTCCTTCGAGATCGCCAGCGGCGGCCAGAATCCGGGTAACCTGGGTGGTTCGCGAATCGCTGTACTCAATACCCTGCAGGGTAACCCTGACATGCCCTATATCGCCTTCATCACCCAGGGCATTCCCAGCCTCAAGCTGGTTCGCGAACAGCAGATCGTTCCCGACCAGCGCAACACCGACGAACGCCAGTCCATCGCCGGTTTCGTCCAGCTCGATGGCGTCTCCCTCGTCGTGCCCGATATCGACGACCTCGAAGCCCGCATCCAGCGCCTGCAGGTTGTTTGAATCGTTTTTTCGAATCCTCTGGGATGTAACGCGGAGGACGCGGAGGACGCGGAGGCGCGGAGGCGCAGAGGAAAAATTTTCTCTTGTGCCTAATAGCTAATAAAGAGCTATCGGTTCTTCAGTTGCCTTATCCAACCTTTAACATGGTTTAATCTCCGCGCCTCTGCGACTCCGCGACCTCTGCGTTATTATTTGTGGTATCAAGAAGTGGATTGATCCAGGTCCCCCCACAGGGTTTGGGCGGCTGTGAGGCCGGCGACGACGGCCGTTTCAGTGCGCAGGATACGCGGGCCCAGGCGGATGCCGATGGCGTCGTGTTGATACGCCTGTTCCCGCTCTGCTTCCGTGAAGCCGCCTTCCGGACCAATCATCAGGATCAGCTGTTGCGGTCGCGCGCATTGCGACAGGGTCTGCTGGCTACGCGGATCGAGGATCATGCGCTGGCCGGTTAATGTCAGCTCGAGGAAGTCCGCGTAACGCATGACATCATCCAGTTGTGGCAGGCGGGCGCGGCCGCTCTGTTCGCAGGCTCCCCGGATGATGCCCTGCCAGTGCTGGCGGCGTTTTTGCTCGCGCTTTTCATCCAGCTGGACCACGCAACGTTCGGTGACAAGCGGTGTCAGGCGGTTGATACCCAGCTCCACGGCTTTTTGCAGCGCATAATCCATGCGCTCGCCTTTGGCGATCCCCAGGGCCAGATGGGTATGCAGGGGCGATTCGTTGTCTGTTGCAGTGATGTTTTCGATCGTCGCCGTCGCCTGCTTTTTGGAAATGGCGGTTAACCGGGCCTGGTAATCATGACCGTCCCCGTTAAACAGTATCAGCATGTCGTCCGGCTTCAGGCGTAACACCTGGATGCCATGACGGATAGCCGTCTCATCCAGTTCAACATTGGCGCCGACGGCAAGCGGACAATTCTGGTAGAGACGGGGAATGCGCATGCGGCGTAGCTTTAGTTGTCGCGGGTAGCCAGATCGATCCCCTCGGTCATGACCCGTGCCAGATGTTCGATCTGTTCCGGGGTGATGACGTAGGGTGGCATCAGATAGGAGACATTACCCAGCGGACGCAGCAGGGCCTCGTTTTTGAGGGCATGCTGGTAGATAGTCAGGCCACGACGCTCCTGCCAGGGGTAGGGTTCGTTCGCCGCCTTATCCTTGACCATCTCCACGGCCAGGATCATGCCGGTCTGGCGGACCTCGCCTACATGCGGATGATCCTTGAGGTGTTCGGTCGCCCGTTGCATGGTCTGCGCAAGATGTTTGTTTTGCTCGATCACATCGTCCTGCTGGAAAATGTCCAGGGTGGCCAGTGCGGCGGCACAACCCAGCGGATTCCCGTTATAGCTGTGTGAATGCAAAAAGGCGGAGAGCTTTTCATACTCATCGTAAAAACCCTGATAGATCTTCTCGTGTGTCAGAGTGACGGAGACGGGCAGATAACCACCCGTTAGGCCTTTCGAAAGACACATGAAATCAGGTGTGATGTCGGCCTGCTCACAGGCAAACAGGGTGCCCGTGCGACCAAAGCCGACAGCGATTTCATCGGCAATGAGATGCACGCCGAACTCGTCGCACGCCTCACGCAACAGCTTGAGATAGATGGGATCGTACATGCGCATGGTGCCGGCACATTGCACCAGGGGCTCTATAAAGACGGCACAGACTTCATCGCCATGCTGTTCCAGCAGAGCGCGCATAGGCTCGAATTGCCGGGCGCTGTAATCGCGACAGCTTTCGCCCGGTTCACGGAAAAAGCAGTCCGGTGAGGGAGCGGTTATGACTTCCATCAACAGGGGTTTGTAGGTTTCCTTGTACAGGGCGACATCGCCGGCCGCCAGTGCTCCCAGGGTTTCGCCGTGATAGCTGTTGCTCAGGGTAATAAATTTAGTTTTTTCCGGCTTGCCGGTGTTATGCCAGTAGTGATAGCTCATCTTGAGCGCCACTTCGATCGCTGAGGAGCCGTTATCGGCATAGAAACAGTGCGCCAGGCCGGGTGGGGTTATCTCGATCAACCGTTCGGACAGCTCGATAACAGGTTCGTGAGAGAATCCGGCCAGGATGACATGTTCCAGGGTATCCAGCTGCTGTTTTATGCGGTCATTGATCCGCGGGTTGCAGTGCCCGAACAGATTGACCCACCAGGAGCTGATCGCATCGATATAACGATTGCCGTCGAAATCTTCCAGCCAGACGCCCTCGCCGCGTTTGATCGGCGTCATGGGAAGCCATTCGTGATCTTTCATCTGTGTGCAGGGATGCCACAGTACAGCCAGATCCCGTTGCATCAATTCCTGATTTGTCATGCTTGCCTCTGGTTTGTCATAGAGTTGCCTCTGGAGTCAGGCAGCTTCAGGGTAATACCGGGCCAGAAGGATGCATGGAACTGACTGTCAGTTCAACCTGCCCGGCGGTGGAATGATTGACTGACTTTGAAAGTTAGTCGCGCCGCGCCTTGCTGCGAAACAGCTGATAACGAGTTCGCCAGGTCTCGTGGCGCAGATATTGTGGCATGATCGCTTCCAGTGCGGCCGGTTCAATCCCGAAGACCTCGCGCAAAACCTGGTCACCTTCCGGGCAGATGCTGTCCATTTGCAGGGAGCGGTAGTTGTCGCGAGAGAAGGGCTTGCCCGGGGCATATTCGAGCAGGTTGGCCTGCAAGGCGGAGCCGAGTCGACCCAGCGGGATAACCCGGCGCCGGATGTCCAGCGTCTCGATAATCCGCTCGACGACTTCCTGCAGGGTATATTCATGTGGACCACACAGGTTATAACGCTGCCCGTAGGTGTTCGGGTCGTTAAGGCTCTGGCTAAAGGCATCGGCAACGTCACGGACATAAACGGGGGCAAAACGGGCGTTGGCACAGGCCAGCGGAAACAGCCAGGGGGTCTTTTTCAGCAGTGACGCGAAACGGTTGATGAAGCTGTCTTCCGGGCCGAAAATCACCGACGGGCGAAACGAAGTCACATTGAGATCGCCGGCGGCATGGACCCGGTGTTCTGCTTCGCCCTTGCTGCGAAGATAATAACTGCTGCCCGTGCCCGGATCGGCATTAAGGGCACTCATATGCAGCAGGCGTTCGATGCCATGGGTGCGACAGGTGCGGATGACCTTGTCACTCAACTCAACGTGGGCATGGTAAAAGCCTTTGCCGTTATCGTGTCGTTCATTGAGAATACCAACCAGATTGATCACCGCATCCTGATCGGCGAAAAAGCGGTTCAGGCTGCTCTCATCATGGACGTTGGCATCGAACACTTCCACCGTCGGCATCACCAGCAGTTCCCGATGTTCCTCCCGGCGCCGGGTCAATACCCGGATGCTGTGTCCTTCCCGGGCCAGACTGCTGATAACGTGATGTCCGACAAATCCGGTTCCACCAAGGATACAAATACGACGTTTCATGAGTGACTGACCTTATCAAATGGAGTGTATGGTTATCATTTGACCATATTATAGACATGCCAATGGGCGAAATGCGAGTCGAATAAAATTCAAGCATGAATGCGGATTTGGCGTCTATACTTTAAATAGGATAATTTAAGGGGAACGGCGAATGACAAAGGAGTCCGCATGAGTTTTGAAGTGATCAATCCGGCAACCGGTGAAAAAGAAGGCGAGTTTCCGGCCTGGGAAGATGCCCGGATAGACAATGCCCTGGCGGATACGGCAGCCGTTGCGCCGCAATGGGCCGGGCGTTCCATTGCCGAACGCTGCGAACTGATGCGCGGAGTCGCCCGGGTACTGAGGGACAATAAGGAAAAATATGCCAGCCTGATTACCCGGGAGATGGGTAAATTGATTGGCGAAGCCCGCGGCGAGATCGAAAAATGCGCCTGGGTTTGTGAATACTATGCCGATAATGCGCCGGAATTTTTACACGACGAGCCCATCGAAAGTGATGCCGGCAAAAGCTATGTGGCCTATCAGCCGCTGGGGACGGTACTGGCCATCATGCCGTGGAATTTTCCGTTCTGGCAGGTTTTTCGTTTTGCCGCGCCCGCCTTGTGCGCCGGAAATACCGGGCTGCTGAAGCATGCCTCTAACGTACCGCAATGTGCCGTGGCCATTGAGGAAATATTCCGGGAGGCAGGATTTCCCGATGGCGTGTTTACCACCCTGATGATTCGTGCCTCGCAGGTACAAAAGGTGATCGAGGATCCCCGGGTTCACGCCGTCACCCTGACCGGCAGCGAGCCGGCCGGGCGCAAGGTCGCCGCGGTAGCCGGATCGGTGTTGAAAAAGAGTGTTCTGGAACTGGGCGGGTCGGACGCCTTTATCGTACTGGAGGACGCGGATCTGGACGAGGCGGTCAAAAGCGCGGTGGCCTCACGCTTTCTCAATGCCGGACAGAGCTGCATCGCAGCCAAGCGATTTATCGTAGTGGATGCCATTGCCGAGGATTTTGTTGCCCGCTTCAAGGCCGGGGTCGAGAGCCTGCAGGCGGGTGACCCGATGGATGACAATACCAGCCTGGCGCCGATGGCGCGTACGGACTTGCGTGAGGAATTGCACAAGCAGGTCGTTGATACCCTGGCTGCCGGGGCGATCAATGTTACCGGCTGCGAGATCGACGAACAGCGGCCAGGGGCCTACTACAAGGCGTCTATCCTGGATCAGGTCGACCCCGGGATGCGGGCTTACAGTGAAGAGCTGTTTGGCCCGGTGGCTATCGTGATCCGGGCGCGCGATGAGGCCGATGCTCTGCGGATTGCCAACGACAGCACCTACGGGCTGGGCGGCAATGTCTGGACACGGGATACGGACCGGGGCGAACGACTGGCCCGGCAGATGGAATGCGGTTGCGCCTTCGTCAACAGCTTCGTCAAAAGCGATCCCCGTCTGCCGTTCGGCGGTATCAAGCACTCCGGCTACGGCCGCGAACTGTCCCACCATGGTATGCACGAATTCGTCAACGCCAAAACCGTGTGGAT
>NZ_JAVLAZ010000123.1:3313-5321 GCF_031581315.1 Thiohalophilus sp. | reverse complement strand
GGCGTGGTGCATCCAGTTTCAGCCAGTTTTCGATGATCAGTTTTTCTTCATCATTGCGTGTCGAGGCGGCAAGCACGTAGGGGGGCCCCAGATCGACGGGCGCTACCTGGCGCGCACTGTTTTGCGCATACTTGATATTGCCTACCAGACGGGTCCTGGCCAGGTTCCAGATATCCTCGAAGTGCGCTTTATCCGCCTGGGTTCTGGCCAGAATCGCGTAGGTATACTGCAGCACATGGATCATTACATTGCGGACGAATCGCGGTGCTTCGGTTGTCCGCTTTGACAGGCGGCCGTTAACGATAATGTTGCGAATGCCATGCTGGAAGCAGTATTCATACAGGTTGGGCCACAGTTCGGTTTCCATGATGAGCTGGCATTGTGGTTTTACCTCTGGCATGAACCGGTTGAGCGTCCACTGCCAGTCGATCGGCAGATAGTGATGTTTGACGCTATCCCCGAGTTGTTTTTCGGCAATTTTACGGCTGCTCGGGGTGTTGGTGGTCAGCAGCAGTTGCAGCCGGGGGTACTTTTCCTGCAAAAGGCGTATCAGCGGCAGCGCGGCATTGAGTTCGCCGATCGAGGCAGCATGCAGGTGTATATCGGCACGCACATCGCCGGTGCCAAGGGCAAAACGTTCCAGTAAATAGCGCTTGTCGCGATTACGAAACGCGGTCCACAGGGTGTAGAGCACAATCAGCGGACTGAATACGAACAACAGGCGCGTGTATTGTTTCATCGCCTTGCGACGCTTGACCCGGTACAGCTGGGGTTCCCAGTCGGGACGGGTGCGAAACCGCCGGTGTGCCCATAGATACTGGGCGGGTGTGCGGCGTACCTGTTCCTCGATGGCCTGGTTGACCAGCGTGGCATCGCGCACATCGTCGTCGGTGGGGAATTCCTCGATTTGCGGGCCGACCCGGATCAGATAACCCTGGTTGCCGGGCAATCGTTCGGAATAAAACGGCACCAGCGGCGCGCCGGAGGATTTGGCGATACGCGCGGTGAGCGTCAGGGTCGCGGTCTGAATGCCCATGAACGGCGCGAAGACCGAGGCGCGTTCGCCAAAGTCCTGATCCGGCGCATACCAGACCACTTTTTTCTGCTTCAGGTTACGCAGGATATCGCGCATGTCACGACTGCGAATCAGTCCATCGAGCATCCGGTTGCGGCTATGCACCATCACGGCTTCAAACAGGGGGTTATGCGCCCGCTTGTAGGTGGGCCGTAAATTGTCGACGTGATTGGCCAGAAACTTGCCGCTGATTTCAAGGGTGGTGTAGTGCCCGCCCAGTAATAACACGCCCTTGCCTTTGGCCTGCGCGGCGGCCAGGTTTTCCAGCCCTTCGACGCGATACATTCTTTTCAGGCGTTGTTCTGAGCCCCACCAGGCCAGTCCCGATTCGAAGATCGCCATGGCCGTGGAGTGAAAGTTTTCCCGCACAAGCCGGCGGAGGGTTGGCCGGTCGTAGTCGGGAAACGCCAGGCGCAGGTTGGTCCGCACAATGCGTCGCCGGGCCGGCATCAGCGCATAGCTCAGCAGCCCAACCCCTTTGCCCAGCGTGTTGATGGCCGGGTACGGGAGCTGCGCAACGCCCCACATGAATCCCAGCCCCAGCCAGGTGGGCCAGTACTTCGGATGCAGATAATCGCGAATGGGAAACGGGGTGGCGCTGTCGGGCATGATGGCTATCGGTGATGGTCGTGTCGGGGATCATACCCCAATCACGGCGCGCTATCAGCGAATTAGCTTCGAGAGGGTTTTGAACTGCTCATGGCGGGCATCGCGCAGCCATTCGAACAGGGCCGATTCGCTCATGATCACGCTGATACCGGCCTGGCGCAGTCGCGCCAGGGCGTTGCGGTGATGGGTCTTGCGCCGCGAGGCGATGGCATCTTCCACCACGAACACCTGGTAACCGTGTTCCTGCAACTGGATGGCGGTCTGCAGCACACAGACATGGCTTTCCATGCCGCCCAGCACGATCTGGCGGCGGGCATTGAGGCG
>NZ_JAVLAZ010000123.1:1624-3213 GCF_031581315.1 Thiohalophilus sp. | reverse complement strand
GACTGGGCATAATCCCGTTCAGCCCGGAACAGCTCACGTTGTGAGTTGAGTACATCCACGGCGGTACGGGTGCCGACTTCAAAGCCCGCTTCGGTGGCTTCCAGCGCGGTGCGGCTCGATTCCAGTGCCTGGGCAAAGGCCTTCACCTGGCTGATGTTGGCAATCACGCTCAGGTAGGCGCTGCGGATCTGGCGTTCGATGGCGCGGCGCTGCTGCTCATATTGCTCCTTGGCCTGAATATGCCGGGCGGCGGCTTCGCGGGTTTGCGAGGCGACCAGTCCGCCGGAGTACAACGGCACATTCACTTGCAGGGAGATGGAGGTGTCCTCGGTTTCGCGAGCGCCAAAGCTGCCGCCCTCGATATCGGTATTAGTATGGTCCGCGACCAGATCCAGCGTCGGGTAATGGCCGGCCCGCTGGCGACTGATCTCCTGTTTGGCGATCAGGCGGGTTTTTTCCGCGGCGATCAGACTCAGGCTGTGCTCCAGCGCGGTCTCTACCCAGTGGTCGATGTTTTCCGGCTCGGGGCGCAGCAAAGGGCTGTCTTTATCCAGCTCGGCGATCTGATCATAAGGCATGCCGGTGATCTCGCGCAGATTCTCGCGGGCTACTTCCAGGTCGTTTTTCGCGCTGATGGTCTGGGCCTCGGCCTGGTCGCGGCGGGCCCGGGCCTCATGCACATCGGTGATGGCCGTCAGCCCCACGTTGAAACGCTGCTCGGTCTGGTTCAGTTGTTGTTCAATGGCTTTTTGCTCGGCCCGCGCGAAGCCGAGATTATCGATGGCGCCCAGGTATTCAAAATAACGTTGCGCCACGCGCACCATCAGTTCCTGTTTGGCGTTACGGAAGTTGGCTTCGGCCCGGGCCACCTGGGCGTTGGCCTGGCGCAGTTGCACGTAATAGTCGTGGTGATAGATCGCCTGGGTCAATTTCAGCGAGTAGCCACTGCTGTCATATTTATTTTCGCCAACCGTAAACAGGCTTGAAGAGGAGCTGATAACCTCATCCGTATTGTCGGTGGAGTGGATTGTGGCTGTTAGCTGCGGCAGCAGCGGTGCACGACCCTGGCTGGTCGCCTCCTGATTTGCCCGGTACTCGGCCTGTGCCGCGCGGAATTGCGCATCGTTCTCTGTCGCCTGTTGATAAATCGACATCAGATCATTGGCGTTGACCGAAAAAGCGGTCAGCGTCAGGGCGAGCGTTATGGCAAGTTGTGTTGTTTTCATCAGCGGTATTTTTGCATTTGCGGATCCACCTCGTCGGCCCAGCGATCGACGCCGCCCTCGAGATTGATCACGTTGTTGAAACCTTCACGTTCCAGAAA
The DNA here is from genome assembly GCF_031581315.1 of Thiohalophilus sp. Lineage (GTDB taxonomy): Bacteria > Pseudomonadota > Gammaproteobacteria > UBA6429 > Thiohalophilaceae > Thiohalophilus. Next base: position 1,889 of record NZ_JAVLAZ010000123.1, on the reverse strand, counting down.
AATCGCCACGGCACGACTGCGAACGCCATGATGGCAGATTACGACGGTTTCCCGGTTCCTGTCCAATGATTCCACGGCCGACTGAATCTGTCCCATCGGCACCAGGGTGGAACCCTCGATATGACAGGTTTCATACTCCCAGGGTTCCCGCACATCGAGCAGTAATGGCGGTTCAGGCGTCTGGTCAAGGTGGCTTTTAAGATCGCGCGGCGTGAATTTTTTCATGGGCGCTATTATGGGGGCGGCGTCGTTTGATTTCATCCCT
>NZ_JAVLAZ010000123.1:0-1524 GCF_031581315.1 Thiohalophilus sp. | reverse complement strand
TTGGGCAGGATCGGCAGGGAACCGGTAATGCAGATGACATCATAGGGGGCGTGTTTGTCCCAGCCGTGCGCGGCATCGCCGACATCCAGTGTGACATTGTGGATGTTATGCGCGTTGAGCTTGGCCTGGGCGGCCTCGACAAAATCCCCGTGCAGGTCGACGCTGTAGACATGCTTGCCCAGGCGGGCGAGCAGGGCGGTGACATAACCGCTGCCGGTGCCCACCTCTAATATAGTGTCGTCGGGGCGGACGGTGAGGCCCTGCAGCATGCGGGCCTCGAACTTGGGTGACATCATCACCTCGTCGTGACCCAGCGGAATATTCATGTCGGTGAAGGCGAGCTTGCGAAACTCGGGCGGGACGAAGTCCTCGCGCGGCACTTCAATCAGTAAATCCAGCACCTGCTGATCCAGCACTTCCCAGGGCCGGATCTGCTGCTCAATCATGTTCAGACGGGCCTGCTCGAAATTCATCTGCGCCATCGTGGCTCCTCATCCTGCCGTTTATTATGGTTATCAGGCGCTCAAGATTACGGCCTTTACCCCGCCCCCGCAAGGCACGGGCCGCCCAAATACCTTCAAAATCCGGCACTTGGCCATAAAACAGGTTTATACCTGCACACAGTCGGTGCGTGGACTATATTTATACTCCCCGCCATGGGGGAGGGGGAATCCATATGGTCATTTCGCGTACACCCAGGCTGCACATTACCGGGATCCGGGCGCTGGCGACCTGGCTGGCGGTGCTTGGCAGCGTGGCGCCGTCGCTGGCCGCCGGGGTCGCCTGTCGGCGCTGGTTCTCGCCGTACCGTTTCCGGCTGCCGCCGCGCGAGCGGGTCTGGCTCAATGCCGCCCGGCGGGAATATGTCTCCACCCTGGATAACGGCATGGTGGCGCTCTATCGCTGGGGCCACAGGGGGCCGCGGGTATTGCTGATGCACGGCTGGAACGGGCGGGCCACCCAGCTGTGCGGTTTTATCGAGCCGTTATTGCAGGCCGGCTACCAGGTCATCGCCTTCGATGCCCCGGCCCACGGCTACAGCCCCGGCAAACGCACCGATCTGATCGAGATCGCCCACGCCCTGCGTTCCGTGTCGGTCCGCTTCGGGCCGTTCGAGGGCATCGTCGGCCACTCCTTCGGCGTGGCGGTCACCGCCTATGCCCTGCGCCACCTGGGCGTGGCCGCCCACCGGGTCGTCGGGGTCAGCCCGCCGGGGCGCATGCCCTATCTGTTCAACAGCTTCTGCGAACTGCTGCATTTGCCGCACCGCGCCCGCGAGGCCTTCGAGGAGCGGGTCATGGCCCGCTTCGGCAAGGATGTCTGGGAGCAGCTCTCTCCCGAAGCCAACGTGGAATTGCTGGACAATATCCCCGCGCTGCTGATCCATGACAACGACGATCGCGAAGTCACCCCCACCCAGGCCGAAATCCTCCACCAGGCCTGGCCCGGCAGCCACCTGCTGCGCACCGACGGCCTCGGCCACCGCCGCATCCTGCGCGACCCCGCAGTGATCGCTCACACCGT
>NZ_JAVLAZ010000032.1:0-28017 GCF_031581315.1 Thiohalophilus sp. | reverse complement strand
CCAGACGGGGTGGCAGGCGATCCAGGCATTCCTGCAGGATGCGCCAGAACTGGGAGTCCTGCAGCGCCGCTTCGGGATCCCCCCAACTGGCAAGGCGCGGGGCCCAGTGTTCGCGGCTATTGAACGGTGAGTCTGTGTCGTCCGGGACGGTCGCCTCCGGATCGGGCAGCCCCTGTTCACGGGCCTCGCGTCGGAACTGGTCCAGAATCTTGTGTTTGAGGATGCCGATCAGCCAGGTGCGTACCGAGGCATTACCGCTATAGCGTGACCAGGCCTGCAGGGCGGCCAGCAAGGTTTCCTGGACGGCCTCTTCCGCCTGGTCGGAATCTCGCAGGCGCAGCAAGGCATAACGGTAGAGAACCGTGCCATGATCATCCAGCCACTGTTCGGCAGGCGCGGGCTGTTCTGAGGCCATGGGAGTGATAGCTCCTGCGTTTATTGATTCTCCGCCACAGCATAACCCGAATAACACTTTTTGAGCAGGGTTTTGAAGTGGCACTTTGTGAATGGCTGGCCAAAAGCGTTTCAAATAGCTGCGCAGCTAAAATCAAGTATGGCAATATTTGAGCGATTGCTCAATATTGAGTTGACTGACGACTGACAAAGGCGGATTACCGGGCGTGTTGTATGCGATTGCGGGATCGACCGGTGCTATGTTGCTTCCGGTAAGGCAATTCAGCTGGCGGGAAAGTCGGTCAGACAACAGCGCCCCGCCGGGTTGCGGATCTGACAGGCGCAGGTGCCCTCGCGGGTTTGTTGCTGGACAAAGACTTTGACCGACGGATCGCTCGCCTGGGCGCGGGTGACTCCGAAGCAGTGGCAGATCAGCGCTTCGTCCGAGGGATCCTTGAGCCCCACCGGGGTGCGCAGTTCGGCCTGTTCGATGACCGAATCATCATCAGCGAAATAGATGACAGGGCAGTCGGGATCGCTGCAAAAATAATAACGCCGTTCGCTCAGATCCCACAGCCAGGGATGCTGGAGGTGATGCAACAGCGTGGTGGTCGAGACCGCGGAATAGCGCTTGCCATTGCGCGGGCAGACATAGCGTCGCGCTGAAGGGGTGTGGCAATCGTCTGTGCAGTCTGTCATGGGTTGTTCCTGCGGATCATGTCTTGCGATCGGTGTCGTTATCCTCACTATCGGTTTCGTCGTTGTTTTTCAGTGCATCTTCCTCGGCAATGGCACGCTCAAGTTCAGCTTCCATTTCAGCCTCCATTTCCTCGCTGCTGAGCGGGGCCTCATCCTGCTCTGTTTCCTCGTCTTCAGCCGCGGCAGTTTCTTCGCGTTTACGTTTCATAATCCGCCCGAAGATGACACCGACTTCAAAGAGCAGCCACATTGGCAGGGCCAGCAGGGTCTGGGAGATGATATCCGGCGGAGTCAGCAGCATGCCAACGACGAAAGCGCCGACAATGATATAGGGCCGTTTTTGCGACAGGGCTTCCGGGGTCGTGACGCCGGCCAGAATCAGCATGATGGTGGCAATGGGGACCTCGAAGGCCACACCGAAAGCGAAAAACAGTTTAATGGCAAAATCGAGATAGCTGGCGATATCAGGGCGGTAATCGACGCCCTCGGAGGCAAAATTGGAGGTGAACTCGAATACCAGGGGAAAAACCACGTAATAGGCAAAGGCCATGCCCAGATAGAACAGAATAATGCTCGATATCAGCAAGGGGCGCGCGAGTTTTTTCTCGTGTTGATAGAGACCGGGAGCGATAAACGACCATAGCTGATGGAGTACGTATGGTACGGAGAGAAAAAACGCGGCAATCAGGGCCAGCTTGAACGGCGTGAACACCGGCGAGATAACGCCAATGGCCAGCATTTTGGCCCCTTCGGGAAGATAACCCTGAAGCGGTAATGAAAAGTAATAATAGAGATCATTGGCCACCGCCATCAGCGCGACGGTGAGTACCAGTACGAGACCAACTATACGTAGCAGGCGATCGCGCAGTTCGACCAGGTGCGAGAGAAACGGCGTCTCCTGTTCGACACCCTGATCGTAATCGTTACGGCTTTTGTTGCTCATCAGTCAGGGTATCGGCCGGTGGGGGGGTATCGTTGTTGTCGGTCTTGTCGGTCCTGTTGGACGGATCTTCGGTCTGTTCGGGCTCGTCGTCGCTGCTAGCCTTGACCATATAGTCGGGTTTGTCTTCTTCTTCGATGGAGAAGCGTTCGCTGTTCATGATCTGCTTGAGCTCATCCAGACCGGCGTCGCGCTCCAGGGCCTGGCGCAGATCTTCCTGCTTCATCTCGCGATCGATGTCGGATTTGACCTGGGTGACAAAGCGGCGTGTGCGACCGACCCACTTGCCCACGTTGCGGGCTACACCGGGCAGGCGCTCGGGGCCGATCACCACCAGACCGACGACGGCAATAATGATCAGTTCAAGAAAGCCGATATCAAACATGGCTAAGGGACGAGGGACGAGGAACGAGGAACGAGGAGACAGAACAGAGCCTGACTCCCGTTAACGCTGCCATGGTCACAAACCTGTTCAGGTTTTGTCCTGATCCTTGACTTTGCTGGCTTCGCCTTCAATCGTCTGGCCTTCATCGTTGCTTTCCAGTTTGGCGGAGTCATCATCCTGTTCGCCGGCCTTTTCCTCATCCTTGACCGCACTTTTGAAGCCTTTGACCGCACTGCCGAGGTCGGTGCCGATGTTGCGCAGGCGCTTGGCGCCAAACAGCAGCAGCACAATCAGCAGAATAATGACCAGTTGCCAGATACCAATACCCATGATGTTACTCCACGTCCTGAACGTTAACGTTTATTGAAGCGCTGCCTGTGTCAATCAAAACAATCAGCGCTGTGACTATTCAAAGCCGGGCATATTCCGGCCGCCCATCAAATGGATGTGCAGATGGAAAATAATCTGCCCGCCGCCTTCGCCGGTGTTGATAATGGTGCGAAAGCCGTCATCCAGTCCCTGCTGTTTGGCGATTTTCGGCAGCTGGCGCAGCATGTGACCCATCAGTTTGTCGTGCTCTTCATCCAGCTCATTGAGACTGACAATATGCTCGCGCGGGATCGCCAGCAGGTGTACCTCGGCCTTGGGATGAATATCCTTGAAGACGATCATCTGCTCGTCTTCATAGACCCGATCCGAGGGGATTTCATCAGCGAGAATTTTGCAAAACAGGCAGTCGCTCATGATGACCTCATTGGTTTCGATTGGCTTTCTCTTCCAGCCCCGAGAGGCCGAAGCGGCGCGCCAGCTCTTCGAGCACCTGATCGGGCCCAAGTCCCTGATGCGCCAGCATTACCAGTGTATGAAACCACAGATCGGCGGTTTCATAAACGACCTGTTGCGGATCCCCGTCCTTGGCGGCCATGACCGTTTCAGTGGCCTCCTCGCCGATTTTCTTCAAAATCGCGTCCAGCCCCTTGCCGTACAGGCCGGCGACGTAGGAGCTGTCGGGATCGGCCTCCTTGCGCTGTTCGAGCACGCTGGCCAGCTGTTGCAATATGTCGCTCATAGACGGGGATTATTCCACGTTTGGCGCCGTTTGTGGGGACGCTATTTATATATGGTGTCGGGATCCTTGATAACCGGTTCCACCTCGACCCACTGATCGCCCTGTAACTGCTTGAAAAAACAGCGATGTCGGCCGGTATGGCAGGCAATGCCGCCCTTTTGTTCCACCTCCAGCAAAATCACGTCATTATCACAGTCCAGGCGGATATCGTGGATGATCTGCTCGTGGCCGGACTCCTCGCCCTTGCGCCACAGCTTGCCCCGGGAGCGCGACCAGTAGATCGCCTTGCCCTCCTGCACACTCAGCGCCAGCGACTCGCGGTTCATCCAGGCCAGCATCAACACCTGGCCCGAGCCCGCCTCCTGGGCAATCACCGGCACCAGCCCGTCTTCCGTCCACTTGATCTCATCCAGCCAGCTTGTGCTCATAGTTAAGGTGCTCTTGAAAACGCGGAGTGCGCGGAGGCGCGGAGCCGCGGAGATTTATTTAATAACGCTAACCAGAGTCAGGCGCGTAATCAATTTCTTTCTCCGCGCCTCTGCGTCTTTGCGACCTCTGCGTTGTTAATCAGCGGCCTTGATTAGAGGCGAACCTCGATGTCGCTGCCCGCCATGCGTCGCTTGGCTTCTTCGATGCTGTATTCGCCGAAGTGGAAGATGCTGGCGGCGAGCACGGCGTCGGCGTGGCCCTGTTTGATGCCGTCGACCAGGTGATCCAGGTTGCCGACGCCGCCGGAGGCGATCACCGGCACGCTGACCGCGTCGCAGATGGCGCGGGTCAGGTCCAGGTCGAAGCCCTGTTTGGTGCCGTCGCGATCCATGCTGGTCAGCAGAATCTCGCCGGCGCCGTACTCGACCATTTTCTTCGCCCAATCGACGGCATCCAGGCCGGTGGCCTTGCGCCCGCCGTGGGTGAAGATTTCCCACTTTTTCGGATCATCACTCACCTGTTTGGCATCGATGGCGACCACGATGCACTGCGAACCGAACTTCTGCGCCGCCTCGTGCACGAACTCGGGATTGTCCACCGCCGCGGTATTGATGGCGACCTTGTCGGCACCGGCGTTGAGCATGGAGCGTACATCCTCGATCTTGCGAATACCGCCGCCGACGGTCAGCGGAATAAACACCTGGCCGGCCACCTGCTCCACCACATGGATGATGGTCTCGCGGTTTTCGTGGCTGGCAGTAATATCCAGAAAGGTCAGCTCGTCCGCACCCTGCTCGTCATAGCGGCGCGCAATCTCTACCGGATCCCCCGCGTCGCGGATATCCACAAACTGCACGCCCTTGACCACGCGGCCCTTGTCCACGTCCAGGCAGGGAATAATTCGTTTGGCCAGACCCATATCAGTTCTCTTTATCTACATTCAGAATTTAACGCGGAGGACGCAGAGGCGCGGAGCCGCGGAGAATAAAAATGTTATAAACATAGCTGATTTATCGACAGCCATGTCGTTGGTTGAAATCCCGGTTCTTTATGGCTAATACATTCATTTAACCATTGATTAATCAACTCTGCGTCTCCGCGCCTCTGCGATCTCCGCGTTATTAATCAGAGATTCACAAAAGTGCGCCTATTCCCCGCCGCAGGTGTCGGCCAGGGCGGCGCCTTCGGCAAAATCCAGAGTACCTTCGTAGATGGCGCGGCCGGTGATGGCGCCCATGATGCCCTCGTCGGCGACCTCGCACAGGGCGCGGATATCATCCATGTTGGTGATGCCGCCGGAGGCGATGACCGGGATGGCCATCGACTGGGCCAGCTTGACGGTGGCCTCGACATTGACGCCGCTCATCATGCCATCGCGGCCGATGTCGGTGTAGACGATGGCCGAGACGCCGTCCTGCTCGAAGTGCTGGGCCAGATCGATGACGTCGTGGCGCGAAAGCTTGGACCAGCCGTCGATGGCCACCTTGCCGTCCTTGGCATCCAGGCCAACGATGATGTGGCCGGGAAATTCCAGGCACAGGTCGTTGACGAAGTGGGGGGCGTTGACGGCCTTGGTGCCGATGATGACGTACTGCACGCCGGCATCGAGATAGGTCTCGACCGTCTCTTCATCGCGGATGCCGCCACCGATCTGGATGGGCAGATCGGGAAAGGCGCTGGCGATGGCGTGTACCACCTCGGCGTTAACCGGCTTGCCGGCGAAGGCGCCGTTGAGATCGACGATATGCAGGCGCCGGGCGCCGGCCTCCACCCAGCGTGCTGCCACGCTGACCGGATCGTCGGAAAAGATGGTTTCATCTTCCATTTTGCCCTGACGCAAACGAACGCATTTGCCGTCCTTGAGGTCGATGGCAGGGATAAGCAACATGGTGAAGTCTCTCGTGTTGGCTGAAAGTAACCGTGATGTTCGGGGTATCGTCCTAGAGGGAACCGTCCCAGTTTAAAAAGTTAGTATACAGCTGCAATCCGGCATGCTGGCTCTTTTCGGGATGGAACTGTACGGCAAATACATTACCTTTTGCCAGCGCACAGGTAAACGGGATGCCGTAGTTGCAGGAGGCGGCGATCAGATCCGGGCTGGCCGGTTCCACATAATAACTGTGGACAAAATAGAAGCGGGCGCCGTTGGCAATATTCTGCCATAGCGGATGCTCGACCTGCGGATAGACCTGGTTCCAGCCCATGTGCGGGACCTTGAGCCGTTCATCGCTGAGCGGATCGCGCATGTCCCGGGGAAAGGACTGGACCTTGCCGGGCAGCAGCCCCAGGCAACGGGTGCCGTCGTTCTCGGCACTGTATTCCATCATGGCCTGCATGCCCACGCAGACGCCCAGCAGCGGTGTGCCCTGCTCGGCCACCTGAAGAATCACCGTCTCCAGTTGCAGACGGCGGATTTCCGCCATGCAATCGCGAATGGCGCCGACGCCGGGTAGCACCACGTGATCGGCGCCGAGGATCTGTTCGGGATCCGAGGTAACCTTCACTTGGCGGGCAGGATCGGCCTTTTCCAGGGCCTTGCTCACCGAGTGGAGATTGCCCATTCCATAATCAATTACAGCAACAGTCGACATAGTCTTCGGATACTCAGCGGGGTGGCCCCGGGGTTGTGGCTCAGAGGCTGCCCTTGGTTGACGGCGTTATACCCTGCATCCGCGGATCCGGCTCCAGTGCCATGCGCAGCGCCCGGCCGAAGGCCTTGAAGGCGGTTTCGGCAATGTGATGGGCGTTGCGGCCGCGCAGGTTGTCGATGTGCAACGTGGCCCGGGCGTGGTTGACGAAGCCCTGGAAGAACTCGCCAAACAGGTCCACGTCGAACTCGCCGATGTGCGAGCGCGGGAAATCGATGCCGTACTCCAGACCGGGACGGCCCGAGAAGTCGATGACGACCCGGGTAAGGGCCTCATCCAGTGGCACATAGGCGTGGCCATAGCGGCGGATACCCTGTTTGTCGCCCACCGCCTTGTCAAAGGCCTGGCCCAGACTGATGCCGATGTCCTCCACGGTGTGGTGCGCATCGATGTGCAGATCGCCTTTGGCCTCGATGCGGATATCGATCATGCCGTGGCGTGCCACCTGCTCGAGCATGTGCTCGAGAAACGGCAGGCCGGTGTTCAGCGCGACCTCGCCCTGGCCGTCCAGATCGATACTGACCTGGATCTGCGTTTCCAGCGTGTTGCGTTCGATGTTGGCACGACGTGCGGACATGGTGACTCCAGTCAGGGGCGCGGCCCGGCGCCAATTAATATAAAGCGATAGCATACCGAAATAAGCGGCTGCGGGAAAATCGGGATTCTACCAGATTCCCCGGGTTATGCCGCAGGTTTTGGCTCGGGTATTCTGGCGTTTTTTAATCGAACGATTAAACGGACTTTTTTGTTAAATGGGGCCGGGTGCGAGTATAGTTTGGCGTAAGGCACCCGGCGGGTGTCCTCTGCCTGTTGCAGCCAACCAACCGAAGTCGGGTCGAAGTCCATGTCCAGAGAACGCGTCATTAGTCTGTCCGAAGTGCGCACCCAGTGCCAGAAGTGCAGTCTCTATCAACTGTGTATGCCGATGGGACTGGGTGATGGGGATCTCAACAAGCTCGACAAGATCATCAAGCGTCGCCGTCCGGTGGAAAAGGGTGAGTTTCTGTTTCGCCTCGACCAGGACTTCAGCTCCCTGTACGCCATCCGCTCGGGATCCCTGAAGACCTATACCAGTCAGAGCGATGGCCAGGAACAGGTGATCGGGATGCATCTGCCCGGTGAGTTGATCGGTCTGGATGCGATCGGCAGCCAACGGCATGCCTGCTCGGCGGTGGCACTGGAAACCACCAGTGTTTGCGAGATTCCCTTTGATCATCTCGAAACCCTGAGCCGGGAGATTCCCGGGTTGCAGCAGCATCTGTTTCGCCTGATGAGTGCCGAGATCCAGCACGATCAGTGTCACATGACGGTACTCGCCCGCATGCCGGTGGAAAACCGGCTCGCCAGTTTCCTGATAGGCCTCTCCGAGCGTTACAAATTGCGGGGTTATGCGGCCAACGAGTTCAATCTCAGTATGTCGCGGGGGGATATTGCCAACATGCTGGGTATGGCGATGGAGACCATCAGTCGCCTGCTCGGGAGTTTTCAGGACCAGGGGCTGATCCAGGTGGAACGTAAACATATTCGCATCCTCGATCCCGCCGGACTGCAGGCAATTGCCTCCAATTGCCGGGAATTGCCCGGTAAGCCTGCCGACAGTTCCAGCTCCCATAGCGCCTGAGGCGTCAGCAGCGCCGGTACGCCGCCATATAAAAAAAGACGGCTTTTCTTTTGATCCAGATCAAGACCTGGACTAGGTTTACTGACACGGCTTGGATATTGTTCGAGTCATATAATCAGAAGCCTTCCCTTGCTTTGCGAGAATAAAAAAGGAAAGTCCATGGATAACCAATCGACCTATAACTACAGGGTGGTGCGCCAGTTTACGGTAATGACCGTGGTCTGGGGCATCGTCGGGATGCTGGTCGGGGTCGTGATTGCGGCGCAGCTGGTCTGGCCGGCGCTCAATTTCGATATCCCCTGGCTCACTTACAGTCGTCTGCGGCCGTTGCATACCAACGCGGTGATCTTCGCCTTCGGCGGTTCGGCGCTATTTGCTACCTCCTATTATGTGGTCCAGCGCACCTGTCAGGTCCGCCTGTTCAGCGATCGGCTGGCGGCCTTTACCTTCTGGGGCTGGACCCTGGTGATTCTGCTGGCCGCGGTCAGCCTGCCGCTGGGGTTTACCAGCAGCAAGGAATACGCCGAACTGGAGTGGCCGATTGACCTGTTAATCACGCTGGTCTGGGTCGCCTATGCCATCGTCTTTTTCGGTACCCTGGCCAGGCGACGGGTCAAGCATATCTATGTCGCCAACTGGTTTTTCGGCGCCTTTATCCTGACCATTGCGGTGCTGCATGTAATTAACAGCCTGGCTGTGCCGATCAGCCTGACCAAGTCCTACTCGGTCTATCCCGGTGCCATCGACGCCATGGTGCAGTGGTGGTACGGGCATAACGCGGTAGGCTTTTTCCTGACCGCGGGCTTTCTGGGCATGATGTATTACTTTATCCCGAAGCAGGCGGAACGACCCATTTATTCCTATCGTTTGTCGGTGGTGCACTTCTGGTCGCTGATCGCCATTTACATGTGGGCCGGCCCGCACCATCTGCATTATACCGCCCTGCCCGACTGGGCCCAGTCGCTGGGCATGGTCTTCTCGCTGATTCTGCTGGCGCCGTCCTGGGGCGGGATGATCAACGGGATCATGACCCTGTCGGGAGCGTGGCACAAACTGCGTACCGACCCGATTCTGAAATTCCTGATTGTCTCGTTGTCGTTCTACGGCATGTCGACCTTTGAAGGGCCGATGATGTCGATCAAGACCGTTAACTCGCTCTCGCACTACACCGACTGGACTATCGGACATGTGCATTCCGGGGCACTGGGCTGGGTCGGACTGGTCACCATCGGTTCGGTCTATTTCCTGATTCCCAAGTTGTTCGGGCGTGAGCAGATGCATTCGGTGAAATTGATCGATGTGCATTTCTGGATCGCCACTATCGGTATCGTGGTGTATATCGCCTCCATGTGGATCGCCGGCGTAATGCAGGGACTGATGTGGAGGGCGGTCAACGATGACGGCACCCTGACCTACAGCTTTGTGGAAAGTCTGGAGGCCATGTATCCGTTCTATGCCGTGCGCCTGCTTGGCGGGGTGATGTATCTGGCCGGTATGTTGATCATGGCGTACAACGTGTGGAAGACCATCGCAGGCCCGAAGGCCGCGGCGGATGAACGCATTCCGCAGACGGCTTAACGGAGGAGAGCATCATGAGTCATGAAAAAGTGGAAACCCGTGCCGGCCTCCTGGCCCTGCTCATCGTTATCGTGATCAGTTTCGGGGGGCTGGTGGAAATCGTGCCGCTGTTTTTCATCAAGGATACGACCGAGCCGGTCGATGGCCTCAAGCCTTACAGCGCGCTGGAACTCGAAGGGCGGGATATCTATGTGCGTGAAGGTTGCTATACCTGCCATTCGCAGATGATTCGTCCGTTCAGGGCCGAGACCGAGCGTTACGGTCACTATTCAGTGGCCGGCGAGTTCGTCTATGACCGTCCCTTCCAGTGGGGGTCCAAGCGTACCGGGCCGGATCTGGCGCGGGTCGGCGGGCGTTATTCGGATGAATGGCATCGTGTCCATCTGATCAATCCCCGGGATGTGGTTCCCGAATCCAACATGCCGGGCTTCCCCTGGCTGGCGGAGAACGAACTCGACGGCAAATACACGGCCAGGAAACTGCAGGTCATGAACAAGCTGACCAGAGCAACGTGCAACGGTTGCCAGACCTACAGCGAGGAGGAGATCGCCAGTGCGGCCGATGATGTCAGGGGCAAAACGGAAATGGACGCCCTGGTGGCCTATCTGCAGAGTCTGGGTACCAGCATCAAGGCACGGAGGTAACCGGCATGGATATGACTGATGTACGCAGCTGGTACACCGTGGTCATCTTTACGGTATTCATTGGCATATTTATCTGGGCCTGGAGCAGTAAACGCAAGCGTGATTTTGACGAGGCTGCTCATTTACCCCTGAACGAGCCGGAATATCCCCGCGAGCAAAAGAATAAGGAGAACGGATCATGAGTAGCTTCTGGAGCTGGTTTGTGGCCGTGATTAGCCTGGGTATGATTTTCGCCTGCTACTGGTTAATTAAATGGACCACCAAAAGCCGTAGTGGCGAAGCGGCCGAAGGCGATGTCACCGGGCATACCTGGGATGGCAATCTGGAGGAGTACAACAACCCCTTGCCCAACTGGTGGCTGTGGCTGTTTTACATCACCATCATTTTCGCGCTGATTTATCTGCTTCTGTATCCGGGGCTGGGTAACTTCAAGGGCGTCTTAAACTGGACCTCGACCGGCCAGTATGAACAGGAGATGGAAGTGGCCCAGCAGGAGTATGGTCCCATCTTTGCGCGTTATGCCGAAACCGGGATTCCGGTGCTGGCACAGGATGATGAGGCGATGGCTTCCGGTCGACGTTTGTTCCTGAACTATTGTGCCACCTGCCACGGTTCCGATGCCGGCGGTGCGAGTGGCTTCCCGAGCCTCAAGGATGATGACTGGCTTTGGGGGGGGCACCCGCAAGCCATCAAGACCAGCATTCTGGATGGTCGTGTCGGGGTGATGCCATCGCAGGGACACCTGGGTGAGGAAGCGATTGAGAATGTCACGGCCTACGTGATGAGTCTCAGTGGTCGCGAGGCGGATGAGGCGAAGATCAGGGCCGGTCAGCAGGTATTCAAACAAAACTGCGCGGTGTGCCATGGTTCGGATGGCACCGGTCAGAGCACGATGGGCGCGCCCAATCTGACCGACAATATCTGGCTGTATGGCGGTTCACCGGGCGTGATTCGCCAGACGATTGTGAATGGTCGCCAGGGCAAGATGCCGGCACACCGGGAGTTTCTCGGTGAGGACAAGGCTCACCTGCTGGCAGCCTACGTCTATAGTCTGTCTGATTAATCCCCGGCTGCGGCGGCGGGCTGTTGTCCGCCGCCCAACATCATAAGGAGTTGCGCCATGCTGGAACTGCTGTTCGGAACCTGGACCGGTATCCTGTCGCTGAGTGTTTTGGTGATCTCGGTCGCTATCATCGTCTATCTTTTTTACGTGTTTTTTATTCGACCCCCCAAACAATGACATACTGCATGCAGCTGTCTGCCGCCGGGCGTCCGCCGGTCATGAACCCATCGGTTCAGGTCGGTGCCCGGGTGACGGAAATCAGGTGGGATAAACGGAAACAATCAACCAGTTCTCGGGGTGTTGATGAATAACCCGAAACAACAGGCTCACTCGTCCGAACAGGCGGTTGAGCAGGAACTTTACGCCAAACACCAGAAAATCTACCCGCGCGAAGTGCACGGCATCTTTGCCACCCTGCGTATTCTCGGGGTACTGGTCTTGCTGGGCCTTTATTACTTTTTGCCATGGTTTTCCTGGGATGGCCATCAGGCGGTGCTGTTCGATCTGCCCGCGCGCAAGTTTTATATCTTTGGCCTGACCTTCTGGCCACAGGATTTCTTCTATCTGGCGGCGCTGCTGATCATCGCCGGCCTGTCACTGTTTTTCTTTACCGCGCTGGCCGGTCGTGTGTGGTGTGGTTATGCCTGTCCACAAACCGTCTGGACCGAGCTGTTCCTCTGGATCGAACGCAAGATCGAGGGTGATCGACCCAAACAGATGAAACTGGCCAAATCGCCCTGGAACGCCAACAAGTTCGTACGCCGGGGGAGCAAACAGGCTGTCTGGATTTTGTTGTCCCTGTGGACCGGTTTTACGTTTGTCGGCTATTTCACGCCGATCACCGAGTTGTGGCAAAGCATGCTGCAATTCGATCTGGGACCGTGGGAGACCTTCTGGGTGTTTTTCTACGGCTTTGCCACTTACGGCAATGCCGGGTTTATGCGTGAGCAGGTCTGCATTTATATGTGTCCTTACGCCCGTTTTCAAAGCGCCATGTTCGACAAGGACACGCTGGTCATTTCCTATGATTACAACCGGGGCGAGCCGCGCGGGGCGCGCAAGCGTGGCACGGACAAAGCGGAGAAAGGGCTGGGGGACTGTATCGATTGTACCCTGTGTGTACAGGCCTGCCCCACTGGCATCGATATTCGTGACGGCCTGCAGTACCAGTGCATCGGGTGTGCCGCCTGTATCGACGCCTGTAATGAAGTCATGGACAAGATGGATTATCCGCGCGGTCTGGTTCGCTATACCACCGAAAACACCCTGGAAGGCAAGCCGACAAAGGTGCTACGTCCCCGCATCATTGTGTATGGATTGTTGTTGTTGCTCATTACGGCGGCGGTTTTTTACAGCATAGCGACCCGAATTCCGCTGGAACTGAATGTCATGCGCGATCGTAATACCCTGTATCGGGAAACCAGTCAGGGGCTGGTGGAGAATATCTATACGCTCAAGATTCTGAATATGGATGAGGCGCCGCATACCTACCGGCTGACGGTCGATGGCCCGCCACAAATGGAGTTACACATGGCACGCGAAACATTGCACGTGGAAGGCGGGAGCGTCACCCAGCTGCCGGTACAATTACGCATTGACCCGGTTTATCTGGAGAAGACCGGTTATGACGTGGAATTTCATTTACAGGCGATCGATCAGCCGGAATTGTCGGTCACCCAGACCGGCCGTTTCATTGGCCCGGTCATGCGTTGATATTGAGGCCAACGGGGAGAACCCATGCAACAGATAACCGTGAACGATATGCCGTCCCCCTGGTATCGCCAGTTCTGGCCCTGGTTTTTAATCGCCCTGCCCGCCACGGCAGTCATCGCCAGTATCGCCACACTGATTATCGCGATGAAAAACCCGGACGGCCTGGTGGTCGACGATTATTACAAAGAGGGTCTGGCGATTAACCAGACGCTGGCACGGGATCGCCACGCGCGTTTTCTGGGCCTGCACGCCGAGGGCGGGATTGGTCCCGGGGGACAGGTGCAACTGGTTCTGCAGGGCAAGCAACCCCAGCCGGCCCAGCGCCTGCGCCTGAGTCTGCTGCACCCGACCCGGGCGGATCAGGATCAGGTAATTGATTTAGAATTGACCGAGACTTCGCCAGCGCGCTTTCGCGGCGAGTTTGAATCCGTCCCCGGCGTCGGGCACTGGCACGTGCTGCTCGAACCTGAAAGTGGCCACTGGCGTTTGACAGGGCGGATGGCCTCGTCCGGTGACGGGCGGCTGCAGCTTGAGCCCGTCGGGGGCCTGAGCGAGCAAAACAATAACTGACAGGTTTTGTGCCGGGAGGGCGCTGGAGATGTCACAGCAGATACCGAAAATCCAGAAAGTCGTGGCCGTATTGTGGCCCTCGTTTTTGACCGCCGCGCTGGCGACCATTCTGTTTTTTACAACGTTCGATCCGGTGTTGCTAGGTGAACTGGCCGGCTACGGGGAAATCAGTCGGCTGGGAGGCTATACCATCGGGTTCTTTTTGTTCTGGCTGCTGACGGCCGGGACCTGCGCGCTGACCTGTTATTTTCAAAGGCCTTGCGACAAGCCCGGACCGTTGGCCTGAGCGCAACGATCAACGCCCGAGTTTACTGACCAGGCGTTTGAAAAGCCGGGCCGGCGATTTGTCCCCGTTGCAGCGGCGCCAGACGTCGCGCGGCGGGTGGATGCCGGAATGGTCCGGGCTGATCGTCGGCAACGGAGCGCCTGGCCGGGGCGGTTCTATTGAACCCGGCCGCTGTGACGGGGGCCTTTTCTGGTGCTCTTTTTTCCGGTTTTCTTTTTGTCGCTGACGCGGCGCGCGTTGGGATCGCGTTGTGGCGGTTTGGGCTTGACCAGCAACTGAGGATCCAGCGGGGCGGCGGGAATTTTGTGCCCGATGTATTGCTCGATATCCGGCAGCGAAAAAACATACTCATCGCAGGCGAAGCTGATCGCCTCGCCTTTGGCCCCGGCGCGGGCGGTGCGGCCGATGCGATGCACATAGTCTTCGGCGTCCTGCGGCAGATCGAAGTTGATGACATGGCTGACCGCCGGAATGTGCAGACCGCGGGCGGCCACATCGGTGGCCACCAGCAGGTTGAGCTCACCGTCACTGAACTTGTTTAGCAGACCAAGGCGCTGTTTTTGCGGCACATCGCCGGTCAGCAGCGCGGCGGCCTGATCGTTGCCGCGCAAATAGTCGGCGATTTTCTCCCCTACCCGTTTGGTGTTGACAAAGATCACGGCCCGTTCAACGTGCTGGTTGGCAAGAATGCCCAGCAGCAGGCTGATTTTTTCTTCCTTGGCGGGGTAGTAGACGCTCTCGACTACCTGCTCGGCGGTGATCTGTTCCGGCTCGATCGCCACCGCCTCGGGATTGTTCATATGCTCGTAGGCCAGTTCCTTGACCCGGTGCGAGAGCGTGGCGGAGAACAGCAGGTTCAGGCGCTGGTCGGCTTCAGGCAGGCGGCGCAACAAAAAACGGATGTCCTTGATGAAGCCGAGGTCGAACATGCGGTCGGCCTCATCCAGGATCATCACTTGGATGGCGTGCAGATCGAACACCTTCTGTTTGAAATAATCGATGATCCGTCCGGGGGTGCCGATCAGCACATCCACCCCGGCTTCCAGCTGCTGGCGCTGACTCTCATAACCGGTGCCGCCGTAGACCAGGCCCAGCTGCATGCCGAGGTGTTTGTTGAGCAGCTCGGCATCCTTGTGGATCTGGACCGCCAGTTCGCGGGTCGGGGCCAGGATCAGGGCGCGCGGCTGGTTGGGCCGGCGATCTTCGGCGGCCGGGTGGCGCAGCAGGTGTGTGAACATGGCGATCAGAAACGCGGCGGTCTTGCCGGTGCCGGTCTGTGCCTGGCCGGAGACGTCCTTGCCGGCCAGAGCAATGGGCAGGGTCTCGGCCTGGACCGGTGTGCAGTATGAAAAGCCCGCCTCTTCAATGCCTTGCAGCAGCGGCGCGGGCAGATCCAGGCTGTCGAAACGGGTATCGGACAGGTGTGTATCACTCATGGGCGCACAGAATAGCAGATCGGATTCTGTTTGGGGCTTGAAATAACGGCTATCTTGGGCTCAAATGTCATCTCATACACCCCTGCCAGCAGCAGCCGATCTGGCAGGGCAGATGGCCCACATGGTATGTCCGGTGCCCGACGGCGTGTTAAGGTTCGCCATCCGGCATCACCCGAGTC
Organism: Thiohalophilus sp.; assembly: GCF_031581315.1. GTDB lineage: Bacteria > Pseudomonadota > Gammaproteobacteria > UBA6429 > Thiohalophilaceae > Thiohalophilus. The sequence continues at coordinate 12,364 of NZ_JAVLAZ010000032.1, read as the reverse complement.
AGTCATATTCTGCGACTGCAAAACAATACAAATGGGAGAATTACGTTGAGCGACAAGATCGTTTACGTCACAGACGCCACGTTTGAAGATGAGGTTCTCAAGGCGGAAGAACCGGTTCTGGTGGACTACTGGGCAGACTGGTGCGGTCCTTGCAAAATGATTGCCCCGATTCTGGATGAGATTGCCGATGAATATGCTGGCAAGATCAAGGTGGCCAAACTCAATATCGATGAGAATCCGGGTACCCCGCCCAAGTTCGGCATACGCGGTATTCCGACCCTGATGCTGTTCAAGAGCGGCAATGTGGAAGCGACCAAGGTGGGGGCAGTATCCAAATCCCAGCTGACGGCCTTTATCGACAGCAACCTGTAAAAGATTTGTCGTCCGGCCCGTTAGCATGGGCTGGACGAGCCCGGTTTTTGGTGATAACTTAGCGCCAAGAACGTGTAAAAATACCAATCGTTTTATTTGTAGCCTGCCTGATACGGGCACCCCTCTAGCAACCCTGATACAGACGCTGAACGCGCAGCCGATCATACGGTGCGTGTCATGCGCCGCGTAACCAACCTGATTTAAGACAACATCTATGAACCTCACCGAACTCAAACAAAAACATGTCGCCGATCTGATCGTCCTCGCCGAGGAAATGGGCATCGAGAATATGTCCCGTTCACGCAAACAGGACATCATTTTTTCCATTCTCAAGGCCCACGCCAAAAGCGGCGAGGACATTTATGGCGATGGTGTCCTGGAGATCCTGCAGGACGGTTTCGGTTTTCTGCGCTCGGCGGAAAGCTCCTACATGGCCGGGCCGGATGATATTTATGTCTCGCCCAGCCAGATTCGCCGTTTTGCCCTGCGCACCGGCGACACCATCGCCGGCAAGATTCGCCCGCCGAAAGACAGCGAGCGTTACTTTGCCATGCTCAAGGTCAACGAAATCAACTTTGAGCCGCCGGAAAAAGCCAAGAACAAGGTGTTGTTCGAAAACCTGACCCCGCTGCACCCCAACGAGCGCATGCAGCTGGAGATTGGCAACGGCAGTTCCGAGGATATTACCGCCCGGGTCATCGATATGGTGTCACCCATCGGCAAGGGACAGCGCGCCCTGCTGGTTTCGCCGCCCAAGGCCGGCAAGACCATGATGTTGCACAATATTGCTCATTCCATCACGCATAATTATCCCGAGTGTCATCTGATCGTGCTGTTGATCGACGAGCGGCCCGAGGAAGTGACCGAAATGTCCCGCTCGGTACGCGGTGAGGTGGTCTCCAGTACCTTCGATGAACCCGCCAGTCGCCACGTGCAGGTGGCCGAAATGGTGATCGAAAAGGCCAAACGCCTGGTTGAACACCGCAAGGACGTGGTGATCCTGCTCGATTCCATCACCCGTCTGGGCCGCGCCTACAACACCGTGGTGCCTTCCTCCGGTAAGGTGCTGACCGGCGGCGTGGACGCCAATGCTCTGCAACGGCCGAAGCGCTTTTTCGGCGCGGCGCGCAACATCGAGGAAGGCGGCAGCCTGACCATCGTCGCCACCGCGCTGGTGGAGACCGGTTCGCGCATGGACGATGTGATCTACGAGGAATTCAAGGGCACCGGTAACATGGAGATCCACCTGGATCGTAAAATTGCCGAACGGCGTATCTATCCCTCCATCAACATCAACCGTTCCGGCACCCGGCGCGAAGAGTTGCTGACCGCCCCCGACGAGCTGCAAAAGCTGTGGATCCTGCGCAAGGTAGTGCACGATATGGACGAAGTCGCGGCGATGGAATTTTTGCATAGCAAGCTCGAGGCGACCAAGACCAACGCCGAGTTCTTCGACTCCATGAAGCGTTAGGCGTAGCGCGTTCGATTCCTGCTCCCTTGTGCCTGCGCGAGGGCGCCGGATTCCTCAGGGACGGAGCAGACGGCAGAGAATCACAAATTCGTCCGATCTGCCTCGATCAGGCAAAAATCCTGCATTTACAGGCTCTTGTCCGCTATTGTTCAGAGAGTTTGTGAGCTGGCGCACGTCCCCGTTTTTGACAAGGCCCCTGAAAACGACGACTATTTGGGTATCGGCATGGCGCGCGGCGCGCCATGCCGGTCTGACTCCCAATAGTGATTGCGGTGAAGCAGGACCGACCCATGACCCGACCCGAGATTGCTTGTCATATCGATTTTGATACCTGGGCCCACCTGGCCGAGACCGATCCCGAACGTTTTGAGACCCTGCGTAACCGGGTTCTCGATTATTGTATCGACCGCGCACCGGCGGATCGTCGGGAGCGGTTGCGTCGCCTGCAATGGCGGGTCAACCAGGTGCGCAACACCTCCAGCAACCCCCTGTCCGCCTGTATTTCCATTTCCAACATGATGTGGGATACCTTTAGCCACCTCGGCGAGGCTTACGAGGATTTGCAACACTCCCGGCGGCCGTTCCGGCGCTGCGCCCGGATCCTGCCGTTTCCCGCCCCGCAGCGCGACAAGGCCTGAATTGGCGCAAACACTTGCCCTGCGGTGGTTGATTACCGTATGATCGCCGGCCTCGTTGCGTATGGTGCTCCGGAGAGGCCGGGGTGGCGATGCGCCCGAAAGAGACTATGAGGTTACCCATGAAAGCTGAAATCCACCCCGCTTATCAGGAAGTGTCTGTCACCTGCAGTTGTGGCAATCACTTCACCACCCGTTCGACGGTCGGCAAGGATCTGAACATCGAAGTCTGCGCCCAGTGCCATCCGTTCTATACCGGCAAGCAGAAGTTGCTGGATACCGCCGGTCGCGTGGACAAGTTCCGTCAGAAGTACGGCATGAAAAAGTAAGTCCCGTGACAAAACGCACGACGGACATCATCAAAAAGGCGCTGTTTTCAGCGCCTTTTTTGTTGGTAGTCTGGTCATCGGGGCCGATGGCCGATGCCTGCCGACCGGTACAGCTCGATGAGAAGGTGACGGTGCGGTATGTCCATGATGGCGATACCGTGCATCTGCGCGACGGGCGCAAGCTGCGCCTGATCGGCATTAACACCCCGGAACGGGCCCGTGACGAGGCGCCGGCCGAACCCCATGCCGGGGTGGCCCGCCGGCAACTGCAGGCGCTGGCCGAGGGGCCCTGGGGGCTGGTGTATGACCGGGAGCAGCGGGACCATTACGGTCGCCTGCTGGCCCACGTGTTCGATCAACAGGGGCGCAATATCACCCGCCGGCTACTTGAGGGAGGCGCTGGCCAGCTGCTGGTGATTCCGCCCAACCTGCGGTTTCTCGATTGTTATCGGCGCGCCCAGGCCGCGGCACGCCGACATAAACGCGGTCTGTGGGCCCTGTCGGCCTATCAAACATTGCCCGTGGCGGCGTTGAGCTCGCAGCACAGCGGCCAGTACCGTGTGGTGCGGGGGTATCTGAGTCGGATTGGCGAAAGCCGTTCCTCGTTGTGGCTGAATCTCGGCCCGGCGTTTGCCTTGCGGATTGCCCGCCCGGAGTTACCGCATTTCGAGCGCGATCGGATCGAAACCTGGCACGATCAGCCGCTGTTTGCCCAGGGCTGGATCTACCGGCGTAATAACCAGTGGCGTATGCGCCTGCGGCATCCGGCTGCCCTGCTGGAAATCCCCTGAAAGCCGCCAGGGGCGACTGGTAAAACCGCGATCGATGCGCCACCATGTGGTTTTATCCCGACAGGCGGGCATCCTGTTCCCCTGACAGCGATATACGGTCGATAACAGTGATCACACAATGAATGATGATGAACTTTCTTTTGCCGAACAGGCCCTGCGCTACCACGCCGAGCCACGTCCGGGTAAAACCGCCACGGCCCTGACCAAACCGGTCGCGACCCAGAACGATCTGAGTCTGGCCTATACGCCCGGGGTCGCCGTGCCGGTGCAGGCGATTGCCGGGGACCCGCAGCAGGCCTATCGTTACACCAACAAGGGCAATCTGGTGGCGGTTATTTCCAATGGCAGTGCGGTGCTGGGGCTGGGCAACGTGGGGGCACTGGCCGGCAAGCCGGTGATGGAAGGCAAGGCGGTGTTGTTCAAACACTTCGCCGATGTGGATGTGGTGGATATCGAAGTGGATGCCGAATCCCCCAAAGCCTTTATCGATACCGTGCGGCGTATCGCCCCGAGTTTCGGGGGCATCAACCTGGAGGATATCGCCGCGCCAGACTGCTTCGATATCGAACAGGCGCTCAAGGAACAGCTGGATATTCCGGTATTCCATGACGATCAGCACGGCACCGCGATCATTATCGCCGCCGGCTTGCTCAATGCCCTGGAATTGACCGGGCGCAATCTGAAAGAGACACGCATCGTGTGCCTGGGCGCCGGTTCGGCCGGGATCGCCTCGATGCGGCTGTTGCATAAACTGGGTGCCGATAAGCGGCATATCACCCTGGTCGATCGCCGGGGTGTGATTCATTCCGAGCGACGCAATATCAATCCGCACAAGCGGGAGTTTGCCCGGCGCACCGGCCAGCGTACTCTGGAGGAGGCGCTGGTCGGGGCGGATGTGTTTATTGGGGTCTCGGGGCCCGATCTGGTCTCGCCCGCTATGCTGCAGAGTATGGCAGACAATCCGATTGTCTTTGCCCTGTCCAACCCGGATCCGGAGATTACGCCGGCCAACGCTCATGCGGCGCGTTCGGACCTGATCATGGCGACCGGGCGCAGCGATTATCCCAACCAGGTGAATAACGTGCTGGGTTTTCCGTTTATTTTCCGCGGCGCACTGGATGTGCAGGCGTCGGCCATCAACACTGAAATGCAGATCGCGGCGGTGCGGGCGCTGGCACAACTGGCCCATGAGCCGGTGCCGGACAGCGTGTTGCAGGCCTATGGACTGGCGCAGCTGAAGTTTGGCCGGGACTACATTATTCCCAAACCGTTTGATCCGCGGCTGAGGAGTTTTGTGTCACAGGCTGTGGCGCAGGCCGCCCGCGACAGCGGTGTGGCGCGGGATATCCGGCCGGGGAATAGCGAGACGCCGTGATGCGTTTGGGTGGCGGTGGATCAGTTTTCCATGGTGTCCCCGTTGACCAGTTCCCGCACCCGGTTCAATGACGCCCGCTGCATCGGCCGCCCATCCACCGGGCTCAGGGGGGGCTGGAGGGGGCCGTCCTGAATAAACACCACCAGCTCAATACGCGTGTCCTGGGCATAAAAGCGCAGCACCGGCAGCGTGACGCTCTGTTCGGGGGAGAAACGCACCTTGCGCTCCCCCTGTTCATAGGGGATCTGATGCTCCATCAAAAAGATATCGAGATCCTCGAGGCGCGGCACGAAAACATGCAGGACCACCGGCGAGTGTTCATCGGCGCTGCCATCGAGGACACTGCCCACCAGTTTGGGACGGTAATCGGCAAAAAACTCCATCGCCTGCAGGGCGCGGTTGCGTAACTGCTGCAGGGCGGCAGGCTGGGCATCGGCACGGAACAGGCGCTGGTATTCGCGCAGGGCCTGATCGATTTCGGTGTTACTGGGCATGTTGCGGGTATCGACAGCGCCCAGGTGCAGCGCGGCCTTGCGCTTGGCGGCATAAAAATCCCGGCTGCCGGATTCGGCCAGAATCTGTGCCGCAGCCTGGGCCAGGCGCTGGCGCATTTGCAGATCCTTGCTGTTTTTGTGCCCCATGGAGACCGCCGATTTAGAAGAGATCGCGGGTGATATTGCCATTATCCCGGCGTTCGCCGTTGCTGTCATTGCCGCCGCCGGCGCGGCGTTCGGGAACCTGGTCTGCGAGGAAATATTCGAAGACAGCATCGGGATCGCCGCTGCGGGCCAGTTCACCGGTTTCTGGATCGATCAATACCGAGACGATCCCCGGCGGTTGTTGCAGCCGGGCTTCGGGTTCATCACGCAGTGCCTCGCGCATGTATTTGATCCACATCGGCAGCGCGGCGCGGGCCCCGGTTTCGCGGTTACCGAGCGGTTTGGGCGTATCGAATCCGACCCATGAGATGGTAACGACATTGCGGTTGAAACCGGAGAACCAGGCATCGCGCTGGTCGTTGGTGGTGCCTGTCTTGCCCGCCAGATCATTGCGCCCCAGCACATGCGCCCCGCGGCCGGTGCCATAGCGCACCACATCGCGCATCATGGTGTTCATCAAAAAGGCGGTCTGGGGTGGGAGGACGCGGGGTGCAATAGCCGGTTTCCGGGGCCCCTGCATGGTTTGCATCCACTCTTCGGGGGTGACATCTTCACGGGTGAAGCTGGGCACCCACTCTGATTCTTCTGTACCGGGATCGTCGGCGGTAACAGTCGTCCCGGTTTCAGTCTGGCCGTTGTCCTTCTCCTCTTCCTCGGCGGTTGTCTCCAGGCACTCGGGGCACACCACGGGTCTGCGGTTGAGCAGAACCACTTTCTGATCGGCGTCGCGCACATAGTCAATCAGGTTGGGCTCAATCAGGTAACCGCCGTTGGCAAACACGGTATAACCCCGGGCCAGTTCCATGGGGGTCAGCACCCCGCTGCCCAGTGCCAGTGACAGATCGCGCGGCAGTCGACGGCTGTCGAAGCCGAAACGTTCCAGATAACGCAGTGCATAGCCGATGCCGATCTCGCGCAACAGCCGGATGGAAACCAGATTGCGGGATTTGAACAGGGCGACTCGCAGCCGGGTGGGGCCATAGAAACGGCCACTGTAATTTTCCGGTCGCCAGGTATCTTCCAGTCCGGGGGCATCGAACACTACCGGTGCATCATTGATGATACTGGCGGCGGTGAAACCCTTGTCGATGGCGGCGGAATAGATAAAGGGTTTGAAACTGGAACCCGGCTGACGTTCGGCCTGGACAACCCGGTTGAACTTGCTGGCGTAATAGTCGAACCCGCCGCTCAGGGCCTCAATGGCCCCGTTATCGGGGTTGAGCGAGACCAGCGCGCCACCCACCTGGGGCGGCTGGGCCAGCCAGCTGCAACCGTTGGTGGCCGGCGCGACATAGATAATATCGCCGCGCTGTAATACGTCGCCGGCCGATTCCAGTTCCGGACCGAGATTGTTCTCGTCGATATATTCGCGTGCCCAGCTGAGTTGTTCCCAGGGTAGATAGGCGATCCGGTTATCGCGAGTGATGGCATAGACTGCCTGCTCCTCGACCTCGAGGACCACCGCCGGTGTCAGATTACCCGGTGCCGGCACATCCGAGAGTCGATCTGGCCAGTCTGTTTCGGCGTCGGGGGTATCAAGCCATGTCGGGTTTTCGTCCGGCAGTTCGCCCGGTTGCAGCGCGGGATCGGCAGCGATATTGCCAAGCAAATCAATCTGTTGCACCGGGCCGCGATAACCGTGGCGCCGGTCGTATTCGAGCAGGGCCTCACGCAGGGCGGCATTGGCGGCCTGCTGTTTTTGTGGATCAACGGTGGTATAGACCTCGTAGCCGGCGGTGTAGGCATCATCGCCATAGCGGGCGACCATCTCGTTGCGCACCATCTCGGCGATATAGGGGGCTTCGAGATCGGTGTCCTGGCCATGCACTTCGGCATGGACCGGCACCGCCAGGGCAAGCTGATAGGCCTCCTCACTGATGAACTCGAGGTCGCGCATACGCCCCAGTACATAGTTACGGCGTTGAATGGCCCGTGCGGGATTGGCGATCGGGTTATAGCTGGAAGGCGCCTTGGGCAGCCCGGCGATCATCGCCACCTCATCGAGGGTCAGCTGGGCCGGTTCTTTACCGTAGTACACCTGAGCCGCGGCCGCGGCGCCGTAGGCCCGTTTGCCCAGATAGATCTTGTTCAGGTAGAGGGAAAGGATATCCTCTTTGGAAAGCTCGCCCTCGATTTTCAGGGCCAGGAAGATTTCATTGAGCTTGCGCAGATAGGTTTTTTCCCGGCTCAGGAAGAAGTTGCGCGCCACCTGCATGGTGATGGTGCTGCCGCCCTGGCCCTTCTCACCGGTCAGAACCAGATTGATCGCCGCGCGGAGGATTCCCTGGTAATCGACCCCCGGATGCTCAAAAAACCGGTCGTCCTCGGCGGCCAGTACCGCCTGGATCAGGCTTTCGGGAATTTCCTCATATTTCAATGGAGATCGCTTCATTTCGCCGAATTCCGCGATCAATCCGCCCTGTTTGTCGTAGACGCGCAGCGGTACCTGGAGTTTCACATCCTTGAGTGTGTCGATATCGGGCAGTTTGGGTGTGATATAGGCGTAGGCGCCAAGCAGACCAACGACGCCAATCAGAGACAGAGTCAGGATGGAGGCCAGGGAGAATGTGACCAGTTTCTTAAATATAGGCTTCATATGTCTAATTTTAATAAAGAATCGGATTGTGCCATCCGATACAGCGCAAGCGTCCAGTATAAATCTTCTGTTCTGTGAACACTATTCCCATTTGTTTTTATATATTTGATGTCCTATAGTTGACTCATAAACCTAAAGTAGTTATACATATATCTACCATAACTTACTACGAATAAAGAAAAATATGGGTCTCAGCGATCTCATCAAGCCGAAAAAACCCCCGGTGATCGGGCTAGACATCAGTTCCACGGCGATCAAACTGCTGGAACTGGGCAAGGCCGGAGATCGTCTGCGGGTCGAAAGTTACGCGGTTGAGCCGCTCCCCCCCAACTCGGTGATCGAGAAAAACATCTCCGATGTCGAGGCGGTGGGCGAAGCGATCAAACGGGCACTCAAGCGCTCGGGCACCCGCAACAAGCAGGCGGCCGCAGCCGTGGCCGGTTCCGCAGTAATAACCAAGATTATTTCCATGCCCGCCTCGCTCGGCGAGGACGACATGGAACAGCAAATCCAGCTCGAAGCCGATCAATACATTCCCTATCCCCTGGAAGAAGTAAACCTCGATTTCGAGGTGCTGGGCGCCTCGGATAACGATCCGGAACGGGTCGATGTCCTGCTGGCCGCCTCGCGCAGTGAAAACGTGGATGTGCGGGTCGCCGCCATGGAACTGGCCGGCCTGAAGGCAAAGATCGTCGATGTGGAAGCCTACGCGATGGAAAATGCCTTCCAGCTGCTGGCGCCCCAGCTACCGGAACAGGGGATGGATCAGACCGTGGCCGTGGTTGATGTGGGGGCTACCATGACCACGCTGAATGTCATGCACGATCTGAAAAATATCTACACCCGCGAGCAGGTGTTCGGGGGCAAGCAACTGACCGAAGAAATCCAGCGCCGCTATGGCCTCTCCTATGAAGAAGCCGGCATGGCCAAGCGCCAGGGGGGATTGCCGGACAACTATGTTCCCGAAGTCCTGGAGCCCTTCAAGGATGCCATGGTGCAGCAAGTCAGCCGTTCCCTGCAGTTTTTCTTCTCCTCCAGTGCCTATAACAGTGTCGACCATATTGTCCTGGCCGGCGGCAGCGCCATGATTGCCGGTATTGATGAATTGATCGCCGATAAGCTGGGCGTGCATACCTCGGTGGCCAATCCGTTTACCAATATGACCCTGGCGTCCCGGGTCAAGGCACAGAGTCTGAGTAATGATGCCCCGGCATTGATGATTGCCTGCGGGTTGGCCATGAGGAGCTTTGACTGATGGCGCATATCAACCTCTTACCCTGGCGCGAAGAACAGCGACGTGAACAGCAACGCCAGTTTCTGACGATTCTGGGACTGTCTGCTGTTCTTATGGCATTGATTATTCTTGTAGTGCATCTGCGTATTGCCGGCATGATCGATCATCAGGAATCCCGTAATCGATTCCTGCAAGGTGAAATCAGCAAGGTAGAAAAACAGATCAAGGAAATCAACAAACTGGAAGAAGACAAGCAACGCCTGCTTGCGCGGATGGAGGTCATCCAGGAACTGCAGCGTAACCGCCCTGAAGTGGTTCACCTGTTCGATGAGATCGCACGCATTATTCCGGACGGCATTCATCTGGATAGTCTGAAACAGTCCGGGGACAAACTGGTGCTGAACGGCGTAGCCCAGTCCAATGCCCGGGTTTCGGCGTTTATGCGCAATATCGAGGGCTCCGACTGGCTGGCTGAACCCCGCCTGGAAGTCATAGAGAAAAAAGGCAAATCTAGCCAGCGAGACAGTACCCGCTCGTTTGTTCTGCATCTGTCGCAGGTCAAAAAAGACACCGGCAATGAGAATCAGAAAAAATGAAAGATTTGGACTTAAGCGAACTTGATCTCAGTACCATCGGTTCCTGGCCGGCCGCGGTCAAGGGGGTGGTGGTTGCGGTGATGTGTCTTATCGTACTCGGCGCCGGCTATTTTCTGCATATTCAGAAAAAGCTCGATGAACTGGAGCGGGTTCGGGCTCAGGAAAATTCTCTCAAGAGCGAATTCGAAAAGAAGCAGGCCAAGGCCGCCAACCTGGACGCCTACAAAAGACAGATGAAGGAGATGGAAGAGTCCTTCGGGACCATGCTGCGCCAGTTGCCCAGTAAAACAGAAGTGGATGATCTGTTGATCGATATTTCCCAGACCGGGCTGAGCAGTGGCATCGAGTTTGAACTATTCAAGCCGCAATCAGAGAAGCAGATCGAGTTTTACGCCGAATTACCCATTCAGATCAGTATGCTGGGGGATTACCACCAGTTTGGTCGGTTCGTCAGTGGCGTCGCCGCCCTGCCACGCATTGTCACCCTGCATAACATCAACCTATCAAGTGATAGGGATGGTCGCTTGAAGATGGATGTGACAGCCAAAACCTATCGGTATCTTGATGAAGAAGAGCTGGCTGCGGCGCGATCCAAGAACAGGAAGCGGAGGCGGTAGGGTCGATTCCCGGATGCGAGTTATGCTGAAAACTAAATTGATAAAATTCGGCCTGTTGAGTGTGATACCGGTGCTTGTTACGGCATGCGGTGGTCCGGAACATGCCGATCTGCAGCAATATGTAAAACAGGTCAAGGAACAAAAAAAAGGCCGTATTGAACCGCTGCCCGAGGTGAAGCCTTACGAGACTTTCACCTATGTACCGGGCGATCTGCGTGATCCGTTCGCCCCGTTTATTCAGCAACAGGCCGTTCAGGAGACCCCAGTAAATTCGGATCTGCGCCCCGATACTAATCGCAAACGTGAGGCGCTGGAGCAATTCACGCTCGACTCACTGGTCTTTGTCGGGCATCTGGAAAAAGACGGTGTGTTATGGGGTCTGATTTCTGCACCGGATTCGACCGTATACAAGGTCAGAGAAGGTAACTATATCGGCCAGAATTATGGCGAAATACAAGAAATTTCCGAGACGCAAATCCTGATACAGGAAATTGTATCTGACGGAAGTGGTGGATGGATTGAAAGAGAGGCGTCCCTGTCGCTGGAAAGCGAGTAAATCGGGCTCTGTATAATTTTTTGGAGTAGAACCATGATCAAGCAAAATGGTTACGCAAGCGGAATCATCAAGCGCACCGGCCTGCTGGTAGTGTTACTGATGTTTCTTGCCTCTGCATCGGCACAGGCACAGGCACAGAACAGCCTGACTGATATCAGTTATTCGACCCTGCCCGGTGACAAGGTCCAGATCAAACTGAAGCTGGACAGGGCACTGGATGTCGAGCCGGCCAGCTTCACTATCGATAATCCGGCCCGCATCGCGTTCGATTTGCCGGACACCAAACTGAATCTCAGCGAGCGTAAAACGGATATCGGCATTGGTGTGGCGCGCAGTGTCAGCACGGCGGAAGCCGGTGGGCGGACCCGGGTCGTGCTGAATCTGTCAGAACTGGTGGGATACAACACAGTACTGGAAGGTAACGATGTCATTATCACCCTGAATGAATCCGGCGAAACACAGTTCTCTCGGGCGGATGATTCCCGGAGTGTGGCATCCAAAGATGGAGCTGCCTCGGTAAACGTCCTGGATCTGGATTTCAGACGTGGTGAGGCGGGCGAAGGCCGGGTACAAATGACCCTCGCCGATCCGAATACCGCCGTGGATATGAAACGTCGCGGCAGCCAGGTGGTCGTGACATTGAAGAACAGCGCACTGGATGAAGAGCTGGAACGGCGGGTCGATGTGCTGGATTTTGCCACGCCGGTCAGTACCGTGGATGCTTTCAACCAGGGCAACGATGCGCGTGTCATTATCAATACCAAGGATGAGTTTGAACATATTGCCTATCAGGCCGATCAGAAACTGACCATCGACATCAAACCGGTTGTCAAAGAGGAAGAAGAGGATCGGCCGCGTCGTCGGCAGGAATATACCGGCGAAAAGCTGTCGCTCAATTTCCAGAATATCGAAGTGCGGGCCGTACTCCAGCTGATCGCTGATTTCACCGGGATTAACATGGTGACCAGCGATACGGTCTCCGGCAACGTAACCCTGCGGCTGAAAAACGTGCCATGGGATCAGGCACTGGATCTGATCCTGAAGACAAAAGGGCTCGACAAGCGCGAGAACGGCAACGTCATGTTGATCGCGCCGGCCGAGGAAATCGCGGCGCGGGAGAAAATGGAACTGGA
>NZ_JAVLAZ010000001.1:79380-87094 GCF_031581315.1 Thiohalophilus sp. | reverse complement strand
AGCTGCTCCTCGACCACAAAATCGTCGAGCTGTTGTCGCAACAAACCTTTAACCGCCGGGTGACCGAAGGCATGGGTAAGAGAAAACCAGTGTGAATTCATTGAGAAAGCAGCTTTAATTCAGAAAGAGAGAATCATCCGCAAATGAACGCGAATGGACGCAAATTGGTATTTCGTAACCATAATTTTTTATTTGCGTTCATTCGCGTTCATTCGCGGACCTAATAATATTTTCAGCTTTGCATCAGAAATCATTTTATTGGTGAAAGCAGTACACTGGCCATGGCGGCGATGCCTTCGCCGCGGCCGGTGAAGCCCATTTTTTCGGTGGTGGTCGCCTTGATACTGACATTGTCGATGTCGGTTTGCAGATCGCTGGCGAAGATTTCACGCATCGCCTGGATATACGGTGCCAGTTTCGGCTGCTGGGCGATGAGGGTAAGATCGATGTTATGTACCCGGTGATGGCGTTCGCCGATGAGTGTCATCACCTTGCGCAATAAAATCCGGCTATCGATGCCTTCGAATTCGGCGTCGCTATCGGGAAAGTGCTGACCGATATCACCCAGCGCCAGGGCACCGAGTAGTGCATCGCACAGCGCGTGGATGGCGACATCGCCATCGGAGTGCGCCGCCATGCCCTGATCGTGCGGGATTTCGACACCGCCGAGGACCAGTCGACCACCGGGCTTAAAACGGTGTGCGTCAAAGCCCTGCCCTATACGCATTGGTGTGTCTCCTGCTGTTGCAGATAAAATTCAGCCAGTGCCAGATCTTCGGTCCGTGTGATCTTGATATTGCTGGCACTGCCCGCCACCAGCAGAGGCTGGTAGCCGACATACTCCATCGCGGAGGCTTCATCCGTGACCATCTGTTCGGCTTCAAGAGCCTGCTCCAGGGCATGGCGTAATTGTCCCAGACGAAACATTTGCGGCGTCAGGGCATGCCAGAGATGTTCCCGCTCTACCGTGTCGATCACGCGCCCGGCGGGTTCGGCCCGTTTCATGGTATCGCGTACCGGCACGGCCAGCAGCCCGCCCATTTCGTCCTGTGCCAGGGTGCTCATCAGATTATCAAGATCGGCATGCGTGAGACAGGGGCGTGCTGCATCGTGCACCAGCACCCAGTCCGTATCATCGGCATAGGCGGAAAGTTCATGCAAGGCATTCAGGACCGAATGACACCGCTCCACGCCGCCTTCAACCCGTTGCACCGGCTTGTCGTAGCGCGTATCCAGATGCTCCCACCAGCCATCGTGCCGCGACAGGGCGACCACCGCCCCGCTAACTGACGGATGCGCCAGTAACCGATCGAGGGTATGCAGAATAATCGCCCGACCATTCAATTCCAGGTACTGCTTGGGGATCTCGCTGCCCATACGCTTGCCGATCCCGGCGGCAGGGATCACAGCCCAGAAGTTCAGGGACGAGGGATGAGTATCGAGGGACGAGGTCATTGGCGTAAAACTGATGATTCAATCCATTTTTGGATGATTGTCTATCCCGATAGCATTGCCGGATCCGCTTCGCTTGATCCGGCCTACATCCAACAACTGCCTACTGCCTGCTGTCATCTGCCTGCTTCTTTTCTTCTTCGATGACCTGAATGAAGGTCTCACCTTCTTTGATCATACCCAGTTCATCACGGGCTCGCTCTTCCAGGGCTTCGAGGCCCTGCTTGAGATCCTGGACTTCGGCTTCCAGGGCACGATTACGTTCGCGCAGTTGCCGGTTTTCCGATTCCTGTTTTTTGATTTCCTGCTTGAGATGCCACACGGTCGCCAGGCTGCCGTCACCGACCCACAAATCATATTGCAGTAGCATGAATAATATCAGCAGTATGGCGACCAGTATGCGCATGCCGTGCGGCGATCTCCGTGGGGTTGCCCTCCCAGTCTAGCGTAAATTATAAAAGGCATCCTGACCGGGATAGCTGGCCTCGTCACCCAGTCCTTCGGCGATACGAATCAACTGGTTGTACTTGGCAACCCGGTCCGAGCGGGACATGGAACCGGTCTTGATCTGGCCGGCCCCGGTCGCCACAGCGAGATCGGCGATGGTGGTGTCCTCGGTCTCGCCGGAGCGGTGCGAAATAACTGCGGTATAGCCGGCTTTTTTGGCCATCTCGATGGCCGCCAGGGTTTCGCTCAGGGTGCCAATCTGATTGACCTTGATCAGGATCGAATTGGCAATTTGCTTGTCGATGCCCTGCTTGAAGATTTCGGTGTTGGTGACAAACAGATCGTCCCCCACCAGCTGGACTTTCTTGCCCAGGCGGTCGGTCAGTTGTTGCCAGCCGTCCCAGTCATCTTCGGCCATACCATCTTCGATACTGATGATCGGGTACTTGTCACACCACTGCTCCAGCACATCGATGAACTCGGCGGCGCTCAGGCTCTTGTTTTCCGAAGCCAGTACATACTTGCCGTCCTGGTAGAATTCACTGCTGGCGGCGTCGATGGCGATAAAAATGTCCTTGCCGGCTTTAAAGCCCGCCTTGTCGATCGCTTCGAGAATCACCTCAATCGCGGATTCATTGGAGTCGAGATCCGGGGCAAAGCCGCCCTCATCGCCGACCGCCGTATTCAGGCCCTTGTCGTGCAGCACTTTCTTCAGCGCATGAAACACTTCGGCACCGTAACGGATCGCCTCGTTCACACTCGGCGCCCCCACCGGCATGATCATAAACTCCTGCAAATCGACACTGTTGTCGGCATGCGCCCCGCCGTTGATGATATTCATCATCGGCACCGGCATGCGATAGGCCTCGCCGGTATACAGATATTGATAGAGCGGCACACCCTGCGCGCCGGCCGCGGCATGCGCGGTCGCCATGGAGACGGCCAGCAGGGCATTGGCGCCGAACTTACTCTTGTTGGCGGTACCATCCAGCTTGAGCATGAGGTCGTCGATCTGTTGTTGCTCGGCCGCGTCCTGTCCGAGCAGGGCCGTGCGAATGGGGCCGTTGACGTTGGCCACTGCCTTGCTAACGCCTTTACCACCAAAGCGTTTTTTATCTTCGTCGCGCAGCTCGATAGCTTCGCGGGCACCGGTGGAGGCGCCGGAAGGAACGGCGGCACGGCCTTTGGCACCGCATTGCAGGATAACGTCGGCTTCGACGGTGGGATTACCGCGTGAATCGATAATCTCACGCGCGACAATGTTGACGATTTCAGTTCCTCGACTCATTAATCGTGTTACTCCAGTTCGTTGGCTGATAAACAGGTTGAATTCTTTGTTAGCGGCCGGCCTGTTCTGGCCGGCCGGATCCCGGCCTGCGCGGTCCGCAGGCCGGTGTCAGTTCATGCGCCCAGTGCCTCCTGCGTGGCCGGCTCGCGCACGGCCCGGGCCGCGCGAATGAATGAGCTGAACAGGGGATGTCCGTCACGGGGCGTGGAAGTGAACTCCGGATGGAACTGGCAGGCGATGAACCAGGGATGATCCTCCAGCTCCACCACTTCGACCAGGCTGCCATCCAGGGACGTTCCGACCAGCTTGAGCCCGGCCTGACTCAGAGTATCGCGATAGTTGTTGTTGAATTCGTAACGGTGGCGATGGCGTTCGTTGATGATTTCGCGACCGTATACCTCGCGTGCCCGGGAACCCTCTTCCAGTCGGCACTGCTGGGCCCCCAGACGCATGGTCCCACCCATATCGGAATCGTGATCGCGCACTTCCACCTTGCCTTCGGCAGTGGTCCATTCGGTAATCAGGGCGATAACCGGATCCGGCGTGTTGGGTTCAAATTCGGTGCTGTGCGCTTTTTCCAGCCCGGCCACGTGACGGGCGAATTCGATGACCGCCACCTGCATGCCCAGACAGATACCCAGATAGGGAATCCGTTGCTCGCGGGCATACTGAACAGCAGCGATCTTGCCTTCTACACCCCGCTCACCAAAACCGCCAGGCACCAGGATCGCATCCATGCCTTTGAGGCATTCGGCACCACTGCGTTCGATCTCCTCGGAATCCACATAGTGAATTCTGACCCGGCTGCGGGTATGCAAGCCGGCGTGGATCAATGCCTCGGAGAGGGATTTGTAGGATTCGGTCAGCTCCACATACTTGCCTACCATGGCGATGGTGACCTCGCCTTCGGGATGCGCCAGCGCCTCGCTAACCTGCTGCCATTCGGACAGATCCGCCGTTGGAACATCCAGACCCAGCTTGTCGACCACGATCTGATCCAGCCCCTGCTCGCTGAGCAGCAGCGGGATCTTGTAAATACTGTCCACGTCCAGCGCGGTGACCACCGCCCGCTGCTCGACGTTGGTGAACAGCGCAATCTTGCGCCGCTCATCCTCGGGAATCGGCCGATCGGAACGGCACATCAGAATATCGGGCTGGATGCCGATGGAGCGCAACTCCTTGACCGAGTGCTGGGTCGGCTTGGTTTTCAGCTCGCCCGCGGTCGGGATATAAGGCAACAGCGTCAGGTGCATGAACAGGACATTGTCGTGCCCCATTTCCACCGCCATCTGGCGAATCGCTTCGAGAAACGGCAGGGATTCGATGTCACCGACGGTCCCGCCGATCTCCACCATCGCCACGTCGGCCTCGTCAGCCCCCTCGATAATCGAGCGCTTGATTTCATCGGTGATGTGCGGAATCACCTGCACGGTGCCGCCCAGATAATCGCCGCGGCGTTCCTTGCTGATCACATTGGCGTAGATACGCCCGGTGGTGAAGTTGTTCTTCTGGGTCATAGTAGTGCGCACGAAGCGCTCGTAATGGCCCAGGTCCAGATCGGTTTCCGCACCGTCCTCGGTGACATACACTTCGCCGTGCTGGAACGGGCTCATGGTGCCCGGATCGACGTTGATATAGGGATCCAGCTTGAGCAGTGTGACCTTCAGGCCACGCGCCTCGAGAATGGCGGCAAGCGATGCGGAGGCAATGCCCTTCCCCAACGAGGAAACGACACCACCGGTAATAAAGATATATTTGGTCATGAACCCAGCAACGTGTTGAGGGTGAAACGGTGTTACCGGCAAACGGTAACCTGTCTGATTGCTGGGATGTTATTGTCGTTGTTTTCGGTGATCGATTCAATCTTTACAGCGCGTTAAATTCCTGCTGTATCCTGTAGTGTGATGAGCAGACCCGGCTCATCCGCGCCGGCGACAAACGGCTCGCAAAGACAGTAATCCACCACCTGGGCAATCTCGTCATCGATACGGATCAACGGAATCTCGGCCCGTTGCCAGGGCGGCACCTGCCATTCCTGCAACAGCTTTTTCAAGTCATGGCGATGGCCGCGCCCGGCCGGGCGACACCATTCCCCGCCCTGGCGAAATCCGACCTGCAGGCCATGCGCTTCGATCTGCTGGCGGGAGAGCCCTTGCCCCACAGCCGGTTCGGCTTCCAGCACCCATCCCGCCACCGTCAGGCGGGGCTGACTCAGCGGATCCCAGTCTTGCCAGTCACCGTTACCGGTGCCCGGCGCCGGGCGGGTCGACAGCGCATACAACTCGCCGGCGTAACGGCGCACTTCCACGCCAGGCCAGGTAACCAGCGGCTGGGCATCGGGGGCGGCATAGAGCACTTCATCCAGAATCCGGTTCAGATGCTTGCTGTCCGGCAGCGGCAGTTGCCGCACGCTGGCCAGCCAGTAACGCAACAGGTTGCGCTGACGGGCCGGGCTCAGGGCCTGCAGCGGGGCCAGGTGCAGACACTCGGCGCGCTTGCCCTGGCAGTGCGCGTAATCCTGTGCCGCCAGATCATCCAGTAGCTGCCCCGCTTCCCCCTGGTGGCGGGCGGCGCGGCTCAGCGTCAGAGCGGCCGACGGCCAGCGGGTCTGCAGGACCGGCAGCAGCTCGTGGCGCAGGTAATTGCGATCCAGATCGGTGTCGAAATTGGAAGGATCCTCGATCCATTCCAGCCCCTGCTCGTGGGCGTAACGGCGCAGCGCCGCCTGACTCTGGCCCAGTAGCGGCCGTCCCAGCCAGCCGGCGGCAAAGTCGGTCACCGGGGGCATCGCCGCCAGCCCCTTGGGCCCGCTACCGCGCAGCAGCTGCAGCAACAGAGTCTCGGCCTGATCGTCCTGATGCTGGGCCAGCAGCAACCCCTCTCCCGCCTGTAACAACCCCCGCCAGGCGTTATAGCGGGCCTCACGGGCCGCCGCCTCGGGGCTCTCGCCAAGCCTGGGATGGGCGTGCACGGTCACTTCCACCAGGGGTACCGACAGTTCTATACAGACCCGACGACAGTATTCGGCCCAGCCGTCGGCCTGGTCGGACAGACGGTGGTTGATGTGGATCGCTTCCAGGGGGGCGGACAGTTGCTCGCGCACCCCGGCCAGGGCATGCAACAGGACATGAGAGTCGCAACCGCCGCTATAGGCGACGCGGTAGCGGGACGCGGCCGGCATTTGCGCCAGCTGGTCGAGCAAATGCGCCGCAAGTGAATTCATAGCAAGGGAGTGTCGGGAATTACTCCGCGTAATTCCCGTAACGAATGAGCTTGGTGTAACGCTGTTCCAGCAGCTTGTCCAGCGGCGTGGCGTCGACCATTTCCAGGCTTTCCAGCAAGGCCTGGCGCAGGTTGGTGGCCATCAGCTCGGAATCCCGATGGGCACCGCCCAGGGGCTCGCCGATCACATGGTCGATCAGCCCCAGCTCCTTGAGTCGGGGCGCGGTCAGGCCCATGGCCTCGGCCGCTTCGGCCGCCTTGTCGGAACTTTTCCAGAGAATCGAGGCGCAGCCTTCGGGGGAAATAACCGAGTAGGTGCTGTACTGGAGCATCATCAGCCGATCGCCAACGCCAATGGCCAGCGCCCCGCCGGAACCGCCCTCGCCGATGACCGTGGTGATAATCGGGGTCTTGAGCGCCGACATTTCGAACAGGTTGCGGGCGATGGCCTCGCTCTGACCCCGTTCCTCGGCCCCCACGCCGGGATAGGCGCCGGGGGTGTCGATGAAGGTCAGCACCGGCAGCTTGAAGCGTTCGGCCATATGCATCAGGCGCAGCGCCTTGCGATAGCCCTCCGGGCGCGGCATACCGAAGTTACGCCGTACTTTCTCCCTGGTATCGCGCCCTTTTTGCTGGCCGATGACCATCAACGGCCGGCCATCCAGGCGTGCCACCCCGCCGACAATCGCATTGTCGTCGGCAAAGGCGCGGTCGCCGTGCAGCTCCTCGAAGTCGGTGAAAAGCTGCTCGATATAATCGAGAAAATAGGGGCGCTGGGGATGGCGCGCCAGCTGGGCGATCTGGGCAGACTTGAGATTGGAAAAAATGGATTCGGTCAGATCCCGGCTCTTGTTCTGCAGCCGCTGGATCTCCTCGCCGATATTGATCTCGTTATCGGAGCCAACATAACGCAGCTCCTCGATCTTGGCTTCCAGTTCGGCGATGGGCTGTTCGAAATCGAGAAAATTCAGATTCATAGGGTCTTACCGGGTCAAATTGGCGCTAATTGGCTGAATAGTATAGCGAATCCGGCCGCCTGTATACACCCGAACCGCGACCCGGTTCGCGATTCCATCAGTTTGGAGGAGCGAATAAAACGCGGAGGACGCAGAGTCGCAGAGGCGCGGAGAAATGATTGTGTAAGAATATGTTCATCCGACCTTAGACAGGAAAGGTCTGCATCATAAGCACAACCAGCAAGCCGGGTTGAATGCGCAGATGCTCCTGCTATGCGACAGACAACTGCCGTAAGCAGAACCTAAATAATCATTGTTTTCCTCCGCGTCTCCGCGCCTCCGCGGCCTC
>NZ_JAVLAZ010000001.1:67522-79280 GCF_031581315.1 Thiohalophilus sp. | reverse complement strand
GCGGCCTCTGCGTTTAATTTCCAGAAGCCCCACTAGTAGATGACTTTGACGTGGTCGTCACCGAGGCTGTCGCGCAGGCGATGCAGGAGTTCGTCGGTGGGATGGACGCGCCAGGTTTCACCGAGGGCGATCTGGGCGCGGGCGTCGTCGCGGTGGTAGTCGATGATCACCGGGCAGAAGCCTTCACGAAACGGCGACAGGGTGTGTTGCAGTTCGTTGACGAAGCCGTTACCGGCTTTGTGGTGATCGACGCTGATCAGCAGTTTGCGGGCAAAGTGTTCGCGCGCCTGGTTGATATCGTAGATGCTGCGCGCGCTCATCTTGTAACCGCCACTGTATTCGTCGATGCTGACCTCCCCTTCGACCACAATCAGCTTGTCCTTGGAGAGCAGATCCCGGTAACGCTGAAAGGGTTCGCTGAACACCGCCAGTTCGATACGGGCGCTGCGATCGTCGATGGTGATAAAGGCCATGCGATCGCCGCGCCGGGTATTCATGGTCCGCATGGCAACGATCAACCCGGCCACCACCACAGTCTGATCCCGGGTCGGTTTGAGATCGACGATGCGGGCGGAAACAAAGCCGCTCAACTCTTCAAGATAACGCTCGATGGGATGACCGGTCAGATAGAGTCCCAGGGTCTGCTTTTCCGCCGCCAGCCGCTCGTCCTCACTCCATTCCGACTGGCGATGGTAGGTCACCGGGCTGCTGTCCGATTCGACCGCCGCGCCCATCCCGAACAGATCCTGCATACCCACCGCCTGATCGCGAGTGTGCTGTTCGGCTACCTTGAGTGCCGCCGGCAGGGAGGCCATCAGCGTGGCCCGGTTCTCGCCGAACACATCCAGCGCGCCGGCCATAATCAGTGCCTCGAGCGTGCGACGATTGACCTTGCGAGTATCGATGCGACGGGTGAAGTCGAACAGATCGGCGAACGGCCCGTGGGCGTTACGCTCCTCGATCATGCTGTCGATGGCCGAGCCCCCGACGCCTTTAATCGCGCCCAGACCATAGACCACGGTCTGTTCATCCTGGGCGGTGAAACGGTATTCGCACTGATTGATATCCGGCGGCAGCACGGTAAGCTGCATGTCGCTGCATTCGTCGATCAGCGTGACCACTTTGTCGGTGTTGTCCATATCCGCCGACAGCACCGCCGCCATAAACGGCGCCGGATAATGCGCCTTGAGCCAGGCGGTCTGGTAAGAGACCAGGGCATAGGCGGCCGAGTGGGATTTGTTGAAGCCGTAGCCGGCGAACTTCTCCATCAAATCGAAGATATAGGTAGCCGTCTTCTCTTCAACGCCCCGCTCCAGCGCGCCTTTGGTAAAGATGTCGCGCTGCTTGGCCATCTCTTCAGGCTTTTTCTTGCCCATGGCGCGGCGCAGCAGATCGGCGCCGCCGAGGGTGTAGCCGGCCAGTACCTGGGCGATCTGCATGACCTGTTCCTGATACAGAATAACGCCGTAGGTCGGCTCCAGAATCGAGACGATATCCGGATGCGGGTATTCCGGTTGCTTGCGCTTGTGCTTGACGTTGATGAAGTCATCCACCATGCCCGATTGCAGCGGGCCGGGACGAAACAGCGCCACCAGGGCGATGATTTCCTCGAAGCTGTCCGGTTGCAGACGCTTGATCAAATCCTTCATGCCGCGCGATTCGAGCTGAAACACAGCGGTAGTCTGGTTGGCTTTTAACAGCTCGAAGGTTTTTTCATCATCCAGTGGAATGGAGATGATATCGACCGGCGTCTCGCCTTTGGCGGCTTTGTCCTGATTGATGGCGCGCACCGCCCAGTCGATGATGGTCAACGTGCGCAGGCCGAGAAAGTCGAACTTGACCAGTCCGACCGCTTCCACATCGTCCTTGTCGAACTGGGTGACGATACTGCCGGAACCCTGCTCACAATATAATGGTGTGAAGTCAGTCAGTTGCGAGGGCGCGATCACCACCCCGCCGGCATGCTTGCCGGCATTACGGGAACAGCCTTCGAGTTTCTTGGCCAGATCGATCAGGCCGCGAATTTCCTCATCCTGATCGTACAGCTCCTGCAGCTGTTCTTCCTGTTCCAGCGCCTTGTCGAGGGTCATGCCCACTTCAAACGGGATCAGTTTGGCGATGCGATCCACAAAGCCATAGGGATGACCGAGCACGCGACCCACATCACGCACCACCGCCTTGGCCGCCATGGTGCCGTAAGTGATAATCTGCGAGACTTTTTCGCGGCCGTAATGATCGGCCACGTAGTCGATCACCCGATCGCGGCCTTCCATGCAGAAGTCGACATCAAAGTCGGGCATGGAAACACGTTCGGGATTCAAAAAACGTTCGAACAGCAGATCGTATTTTATCGGATCCAGATCGGTGATGGTCAGGGCATAGGCTACCAGCGAACCGGCACCCGAACCACGCCCCGGTCCGACCGGCACGCCGTTCTCCTTGGCCCAGCGAATAAAGTCGGCCACGATAAGAAAGTAACCGGGGAAACCCATGGAGATGATGACATCCAGTTCCATCTCCAGGCGGTCGTAATATTCACGGCGGATGGTTTCATAATCGGATGCGCTGGTATCGAAGAACTTGTTGAGCCGCGCTTCCAGTCCCCGGCGCGATTCCTCGCGCAGAAACTCGTCGATGGTCATGCCGGCCGGCACCGGGAAGTCGGGCAGATAATTCTTGTCCAGCGTCAGCTCGACATTACAGCGTTTCGCAATCTCAACTGTATTGGCCAGCGCTTCGGGCAGATCCTCGAACAACTCGGCCATCTCCTGCGGCGTGCGCAGGTACTGTTGTTCGCTGAAGCGCTTGGGCCGGCGCGGATCATCCAGAGTACGACCTTCGTGGATACAGACCCGCGCTTCGTGCGCGTCAAAGTCCCCGGCGTGAATAAAATGGACATCGTTGGTCGCCACCACCGGGATATCTTGCGCAGCCGCCAGTTCCACCGCGCCATGCAGATAATCTTCCTCGCCCTCGCGGCCGGTGCGCTGCAACTCCAGATAATAGCGATCCGGAAACAGGCGTTGCCATTGCGTCAGCCGTTGCGTTGCCAGCGCCGGATTGCCGTTGAGCAGCGCCTGGCCCACATCCCCTTCCCGACCGCCGGACAGAGCGATCAGGCCCTCGGTAGCCCCTTCCAGCCAGTCGCGGCTGAGGGTCGGTTGGCCGCGATGCTGGCCTTCGATATAACTGCGGGAAACCAGCCGGGTCAGATTGCGATAACCGGTGTTGTCCTGGCAGAGCAAGACAAGCCGGCTGGGCAGGTTGGGATCGTCCTCGTTATGCAGCCAGGCATCCACACCGATGATCGGCTTGATGCCGGCGGCGATCGCCGCCTTGTAGAACTTGACCATGCCGAACAGGTTGCACTGATCGGTCATCGCCACCGCCGGCATGCCCGCCTCGACGGCCGCCTTGACCAGCGGCTTGATGCGCACCAGGCCATCGACAAGTGAGTATTCGGTATGCAGGTGAAGGTGGACGAAGGATTCCATGGCGCAAAGTGTCAGATCAATCCGTCAGGAGTGCAAGACTTGACACCGGTCAGCATGCCGGTTCTGCTGCAAATCCCGCTGGTTAGCCTGCCAGACCAGTATTAGTGGAACATGATAGGTCTGGCAGAAAAGCCCTGAAACGCAGAGAACACCGACGATACCGAACCCGGCCCTTTCTGTACCCCATCAATTATCTTCGGTGAATCCGGTGTTTGCAGTGTCGTCGGTGGTTAATAATCATCACTTCGAGAGGGCGCTACATCCACTCCTTGCCCATCTGTTTGAACTGAACGCGCAGAAATTCCATCTGATCGGCCAGAATGCGGCGATTACGCAACACCAGGTATTCGGCCAGATTGGGCACATACGGGATGGCTAGTAACGGCATGTTGGCCTGTTCCGGTGAACGGCTGCCCTTGCGGGCATTGCAGCGCTTGCAGGCGGTAACAACATTGCGCCAGTGATCGCGGCCACCACGGGACAGGGGTTTAACGTGATCCCGGGTCAACAGGAGATCGCGAAATTCATGCCCGCAATACAGACAGGTATGACGATCACGGCGGAACAGTTCCCGGTTACTCAACGGTGGCGTGGTGTGATGCTTGAGGGCCTTGTTCTCGCCGTGGACAGCGATGATGGAATTGATTTCGAGCAGACTCTGCTCACCGGTCAACCGGCTTTGGCCACCATGCAGGGGAAACATATGCTCGCCCGCCGTCCAGGCCACCCGCCCGCGGGAATAGAGACAAGCCGCTTCCTGCCAGGGGACCCAGTTCACCGGCTGACCATTAATATCCAATCGAAGAATCAAAGGTAACGACGGCATCACGTTCTCCTGTCCCGAACCGTATTATCGATTATTGTGCCTGATTTAATTTTATACCCGGTTTTCAATCGGAAAACAAATGTTCAGGCCGCCAGGGACGAGTGACGAAGGACGAGGAAAAACGGCCCCGATCCACCGACGGCCAACTGCGACTGCGATCTGCCAACTTTGTTTTACAGAAGCCTGCGCACTGGTCCGAAGCTGCGCCGGTGGATCTCGGTCACACCCAGACTCTGCAGCGCCGCGATATGGTCCCTGGTTGGGTAGCCCTTGTGCTTTTCCAGCCCGTAGCCGGGGTATTGTTCCGCCAGCGCGACCATTTCCCGATCCCGGCTCACCTTGGCCAGGATAGAGGCGGCCATGATGGCCGGCACGCAGCCGTCCCCCTTGACCACCGCCCGACCCGGGCAAGCCAGTTCGGGGCAGCGGTTACCGTCCACCAGCGCCTCCAGTGGCGAGGGATCGAGCACGGCGGCGGCCCGCTGCATGGCCAGCAAACTGGCCTGCAGGATATTGAGCCGGTCGATTTCCTCCACCTCGGCCCGCCCCAGGGCCCAGGCCAGAGCCTGTTCCTGAATCTGCGCCGCGAGCTGTTCACGTCGTGACTCATTCAGCCGCTTGGAATCGAGCAAACCCTCGATGGGATTGACCGGATCCAGAATCACCGCCGCCGCCACCACCGGGCCGGCCAGCGGACCGCGGCCCACTTCATCCAGCCCGGCGAGGCGCTCCTGTTGCAGGGTAAATGTCCAATCTGTGTCCAAGGGCCGATTTTTCCTTTGTTCAGGCGTGCAAATGACGCCTTATCTAATTGAATTTACAGGCTAAAAATGCGAATATTCTTTATTATATTTCCGGCTCGCCGCCGCCCGGCTTCTGTCTGGCGCGCCATTTTACCGCGAACCGCTGACCTGCCAACCGCAACAGAGTTATTTTTAATGACAACACTCAAAACCGCCGTCATAGGTGTCGGTTATCTCGGAAAATTCCACGCCCAGAAATACGCCCAGCTCCCCGCCTCGCAACTGATCGGGGTTTGTGACACCAATCGTGACGTCGCGCAGGCCATTGCCAGCGAACATGGCGTTGACGTATTCGATAACTATCACGATCTGATTGGCAAAGTGGATGCAGTCAGCATCGTGGTCCCCACCCAGAAACATTACGAAGTGGCGAAAACATTTCTCGAAAACGGCGTGCATGTGCTGCTCGAAAAACCGATCACCTCGACCCTGGAACAGGGTCGCGAGCTGGTGGAACTGGCCGAACGCAATAATCTGAAGTTCCAGATCGGCCATCTGGAACGCTTCAACCCGGCCGTCATGGCGCTGGAGAATGTGCTGGTCGAACCCCTGTTTATCGAATCGCACCGCATTGCACCTTTCAACCCGCGCGGCGCCGATGTCAATGTGATTCTGGATCTGATGATTCATGACATCGATATCATTCTTGATTTTGTCGGCTCACCGGTCAAGGCGATTCACGCCAGCGGCGTGCCCGTACTCTCCGACGAGACCGATGTTGCCAATGTTCGTCTCGAGTTCGAAAATGGTTGTGTCGCCAATGTCACCGCCAGTCGCATTAGTATGAAAAGCGAACGGCGCATGCGGATATTCCAGTCCGATGCCTATATCACCATCGACTTTCAGAACAAACAACTGGGCATTCATCGCAAGGGCAAGGGCGAAATGTATCCCGGTGTGGCGGAGATCGACAGCGAGGAACACGCCTTTGACCAGGGCGATGCCCTGCTGAGTGAAATCGGTGCTTTTTTACAGGCGATCAATACCGATGCCCGACCGGTTATCAGCGGTGCCGACGGCCTGCGCGCCCTGGAAACCGCCTTTGAAATCAACCGGCAACTGTCAGAAAACTGATCGTTCCCAACCGCATGAATTGAGGTAATTCTTACATGATCCCGATGGTTGATCTGAAACAGCAATACCAGACCCTGAAAGATGAAATCGAACAGGGTTTTAGCGAAACATTTGAAAAAACCAGTTTCATTCTCGGACCGAATGTTAAAGGCTTCGAGGCCGATGTCGCCGATTATCTGGGCGTCAAACACGCCATCAGTTGCGCTTCCGGGACCGATGCCCTGCACCTGTCACTGGTCGCTGCCGGAATTGGCGCGGGCGACGAGGTGATCACCTCCGCCTTTACTTTCATTGCCACCGCCGAGGCGATTCGCTATGTCGGCGCAATCCCGGTCTACGTGGATATTCGCCCGGACACCTACAATCTGGATCCCGAGCTGATAGAAGCGGCGATTACCGACAAGACCCGCGCTGTTTTGCCGGTACACCTGTTCGGTCAGCCGGCCGACATGGACGCCATCATGACCCTGGCCGAGAAGCATAATCTGAAAGTGATCGAAGATTGCGCTCAGTCCATCGGTGCCGATATTGACGGCAAAATGACCGGCGGGATTGGGCTGGCCGGGGCGCACAGCTTTTTTCCCAGCAAAAACCTCGGCTGTTATGGTGATGGGGGCATGATTACCACCAATGACGATGCCCTGGCCGATATGTTGCTTATGCTGCGCAATCATGGCAGCAAGGAACGTTATTATCATGATGTCGTCGGTTACAACAGCCGGCTCGACGAACTGCAGGCGGTCGTGCTGCGCGCCAAACTCAAGCATCTGCCGCAATATAACCAGGAACGTCGTCGTGTCGCACACCGCTATTCAAAAGGTCTGGCCGGTAGCGTAGTGACGCCGCCCCACGAGGATGGCAAGGGCACGCATGTCTATCATCAATATACAGTACTGAGCGAGCAACGTGACACGGTAATGAAGAAACTGGCCGATAACGAAATTGCCTCGGCCATCTACTATCCGGTACCCCTGCATCAGCAAAAAGTCTTTGCCGATATTTGCAAGGATGTCAGGTTACCAGTCACCGAACAGATCGCTGCCCAATGCATGTCGTTGCCGATTTATCCGGAACTGCAAGACGAACAGGTCGATCAGATTATCGACGTTATCCAGTCAGTCTGAGAGTAGCGCATTGAAACGGGTCATGATCATTGCCGGAGAAGCCTCCGGTGATCTGCACGCCGCCAAGCTGGTCGAAGGCGTCAAACAACAGCGGCCGGATACCCGGTTTTTCGGTATCGGGGGCAGTGCCATGCGCAAGGCCGGCGTGGAGATTCTGGTTGAGTCCTCCGAGCTGGCGGTTGTCGGTCTGATTGAAGTTTTCGCTCATCGCAAGGTGATCTTCGGCGCCCTCAACCAAATGCGCGAGATCCTGCGAAGCGATCCACCGGATCTGCTGATTCTGACCGACTATCCCGAATTCAATCTGCGCCTTGCACAAACCGCCAAAGAATGTGGCGTCAAAGTCTTGTACTACATCAGCCCGCAGATCTGGGCGTGGCGTCAGGGACGCGTGAAGAAGATCCAGAGGCTGGTCGATAAAATGGCCGTGGTATTTCCTTTTGAAGTGGACTTTTACGCCCGCCACGGTGTACCGGTCACCTACGTAGGTCATCCCCTCGCCCACGAGGTCAAGGCCAGCGCCGATCGCGACACGCTGTTGCATGAGTTCGGTATGGATCCCGAACGCCCCGTCGTGGGATTATTTCCCGGCAGTCGGCGCAGTGAAATCAAACGCCTGCTACCGATTATTATCGATACCGCCCGTCTTTTACAGCAACAGCGCCCACAACTGCAGTTTGTGCTGCCCATCGCCTCTACCCTCAATCCGGATCTGATCCGGAAAAATATGCCGGAACACGAGCTGGATATTCACTATATAGAACAGCGGCCGTACGACGCCATGCTGGCCAGTGACGCGATCATCACCGTATCCGGCACGGTAACACTGGAAATCGCATTAACGGGCATTCCCATGGTTGTCATCAACCGGGTTGCCTGGCTGACCTATCACATCGTTAAACGTATGCTCAAAATCGATCACCTGGCCCTGTGCAACATCGTCGCCCAGCGTCGGATCGTCCCCGAGCTGATACAAAATGACGCCACGCCACGTGCTATCGCAGCGGAGCTCGAACGGATACTCGACGACGACGATTACCGAAAAGAAATCAAACAGGGATTGGAGGAAGTACGCCAAAAACTGGAAGACGACAGCCACATCACCGACATCGCCACCGTCACCGTCGAAATGATCACTGATTAAACTTTCGGATCATCAACGCAGAGGACGCGGAGGCGCAGAGTCGCGGAGAATACAAGGCTGAAATAATTTTGAATTTTGAGTTTTGAATTACCCGTACTAGCCAATTCAAAATTTAACATTCAAAACTCAGAATTTTCATACCTCTGCGTCTCCGCGCCTCTGCGAGCTCCACGTTACTTACATGAACTACCTAAGAATTCCGCGCTGGGAACGGTTGAGGAAGTCGAGCATAGGCTGTACTTCGGGATGTTGTTCGGCCAGGGGTCTGAGGTATTGCCGGGCTTCGTCGCTGGTATGGCCGGAACGGTAAATAATCTTGTAAGCGTCCTTGATTGCCCTGATCGCTTCCTTACTGTATTCGTGGCGCTTGAGCCCTTCGCTGTTAATGCCATAGGGACTGGCCGGGTTGCCGCTGACCATCACATAAGGGGGGATATCCTTGCTGATGGTACTGCCCATTCCACAGAAGGCATGATTACCTATCTTGGTGAACTGATGAACCAGGGTAAAGCCACCGAGAATGACATTGTCATCCACTTCCACATGGCCCGCGAGCGAAGCACCGTTAGCGAAGATCGTGTTATTTTCCACCAGGCAATCATGCGCAATGTGGATATAAGCCATTAACCAGTTGTCGTTACCGATGCGGGTAACGCCGCCACCATCGTCGGTTCCGCGATTGATCGTGACAAACTCCCGGATGGTATTGCCGTCACCAATTTCGAGACGGGAATTTTCGCCGTGATACTTCTTGTCCTGGGGTATTTCTCCAATGGAGCTGAACTGAAAGAAATGATTGTTACACCCGATACGGGTTGGACCGTTGATGACAACATGCGGGCCGATTACCGTTCCGGCTCCAATTTCGACATCCGGCCCGATAATACTGAACGCACCAATACTGACATCATCGGCAATCCGGGCGGCAGGGTCGACGATGGCGCGTTGATCAATACTCATTCTATCTCACGTTCAGCACACATCAGTTCCGCGCTGCACACCACCTTGTCATCAACTTTCGCACGACCATCGAACTTCCAGATGCCTCGCATCTGGCGAGTATATTCCACTTCGAGACGCAACTGATCGCCTGGAATAACCGGCTGTTTGAAGCGAGCATTATCAATGCCAACAAAATAATAGAGCGAGGTACCATCGGGTTTACGACCAACCGTCTGGAAAGCCAGGATACCGGTCGCCTGAGCCAGGGCTTCAAGGATCAGCACCCCGGGCATAATCGGCCGGGTCGGGAAATGTCCAATAAAATACGGCTCGTTATGTGTGACATTTTTAATGCCCACCAGGGACTTGCCCGGTTCACATTCCAGCACCTTGTCGATCAGTAAAAACGGGTAGCGATGCGGCAAATGCTCAAGAATTTCGTAGATATTCAACGCAACCAAAATTCATTCCTCAATAAACGGTGTCTTATTTTCCCTGCCGGGATTCCAGTGTTTTAATGCGTTTTGCCATCTCATCCAACTGCTTGAATCTGACAGCATTTTTTCGCCATAGCTTATTCGGTTCCAGGGTCGTACCGGAAGAATAGACGCCCGGTTCCCGGATGGAATGGGACACTATTGACATTGCCGTGATTGTGACATTGTCGACAATTTCTATGTGACCGGCAATACCCACCATCCCGGCAATTGTGCAGTGCTTCCCAATTCGGGCACTTCCAGCAATGGCTGTAGCGGCGGCCACGACCGTATGCGCGCCAAGGTGCACATTATGCGCCACCTGAATCAGATTATCGAGTTTGACGTTGTCGCCAATGACCGTGTCTTCGATGGCTCCCCGGTCGATTGCGGTGTTGGCGCCGATTTCGACATCATCCCCGATAATAACCCGCCCGATCTGGGGAATTTTCAACCAGACACCCTGATCATTGGCCTGTCCAAACCCATCCCCACCGATAACAACACCAGAATGGATCACTGCCTGTTGACCAATTTGACATTCATGCAAAACGGTCACATTCGCCGCCAACCGGCTATTCGCACCGATGTGAACTGCGGCCTCGATGATACAGCCAGGCCCGAGCGAGACGCCCTCTTCCAACCGCACGTCAGCGCCCACATAACAGTTGGCGCCAATGGAAACGGATTCAGGAACGGTCGCCGATTCCTCGACCACGGCAGATGGATGAATGCCTACAGGTGGGATTACTGGAGGGTATAATAACGAAGCCACTCGGGCATAAGCCGCGTGTGGGTTATCCACAATAAGGGCACTAACCGGACAGTGGCTGGCATCACCCTCACGAAGAATCACGGCTGAAGCCGAGGTGTTTGCCAGATACTGGCGATAGGCGGCACTGGTTAAAAAAGAGATTGCGCCGGAATCGGCACGGGTCAGGGTGGCGACACGCTCTATAACAGTTTGTGGGTCACCGACAACCTGCCCTCCTGTATGCTCAGCAAGTTCTTGCAGGGTATACTTCACAATCTCGTCCGTCAGTTCTGGGCGTTGCCTGGATTCGGTTTATATTGCGCGTTTAATCGTTCCAGCACCTGTTCACTCAAATCAACCGATTCAGCAGCATAGATAACATTGTCCCCCACGACAAGATCGTAATTTTTATCTTTGGCTAATGTAACAATCGTGTCGTAAACCAACTTTTGTAACCGGTTCAGTTCGTCATTACGGCGAATATTGAGATCTTCGTTAAATTCTTCGCGGGTACGCTCTATTTCACGTTTCTCGAGTACAATTTGACGCTCTTTTTTCTTGCGAACCTCATCGCTCATAATATCCGCGTCTCTGGCCAGTTCCTCTTCGAGTTGTTTGAGTTTTTTCTGCATGGCCACGATTTTCTCATCACGGGGAGCAAATTCGTTTTCCAGTTTCTGGCGCGCGGCATCCGCCTGAGGGGCTTTCTTAAGAACCAGGGAAATATTAACAAAGCCAATACGTGTCTCGGCCTGCACGGCAGGCACAGCAGACAGGAGAAACAAAGCCAGCAAGAAATAATGTATCCAGGTTTTACGCAATGTAATCACCCCGAGTCTTATCAATTAGAAGTCCGAACCCATCGTAAACTGGAAATTCTGTGTGTCATCACCCGGCTTGTCATTCAGCGGCATGGCATAACTGAACCGCAATGTACCAATCGGAGCCAGCCACATAAATGCCAGACCTGCCGAAGTGCGTAATTCATTCACATCCACACTCTGCTCGGCGGAGAAGACATTACCGGCATCAAAAAAAGCCGCGATACGGGTTGAATTGCTCTGCTCGGCAAAGATATTCGGCAAAATCAATTCCAGACTGCCGATGACCCGTTTACTGCC
>NZ_JAVLAZ010000001.1:66244-67422 GCF_031581315.1 Thiohalophilus sp. | reverse complement strand
CGTGTATCAAATTTATAATATTCCAGATTGCTGCCCGGAATCGCCGAGGTCAGATTCACGGAGGCCACGGAGCCGGAATCCGCCAGAATCGCCCGGTTGCGGCTATCCCGCCGCCAGCCCAGCGAGAGCTCGTAATTATCGTAGACACTACCATTTTCATCAATAAAATCAAGTATTTCCTGTGCTACGTTGGCGCCGGGGATGATTTCGGTATTCTCGTAACCGATACTCAAATTCGCCCGGGTAATTTCCGACAGCGGCACTCCGTAATTCATTGAAGCGCCTTTCGTATTGGTTGTAAACCGGGTCAGTTGCGCTTCTTCGGCATCAACCTCCCGCCAGAAAACATTAAAGCCGCGGCTGACACCGTCATCTGTGTAATAGGGGTTCGTATAGCTCAGGTTATAATATTTGGTAACATCGCTGTTATTCAGATTCAGGCCGAGTCGCTTACCGGTACCAAGAAAATTTTCCTGGCTGAGGCCAAAATTAATCAATGCGCCCTGGGTATCCGAATAACCGATGCCTGCGGTTAGAGAGCCGGTCGGACGCTCCTTGACATTAAAATTCACATCAACCTGATCGCTGGTGCCGCTGACTGCCGGCGTTTCAACCGAAACCTGTTCGAAGAAACCCAGTCGATCAAGCCGGGTACGTGACAGTGAGACTTTCTCCGTAGAAAGCCAGTCGCCTTCATGCTGGCGCAACTCACGACGAATTACTTCGTCACGTGTCTTGGTATTACCGGTAACATTGATTCGACGAACATAGACACGCCGTCCGGGATCCACCGACAGGGTCAGGGCCACGGTTCGGGAATCCTTATCAAGCTCGGGAATCAGATTCACATTGGCAAAGGCATACCCCCTGGCCGCCAGCTTGTCACTGATATTATTAGTCGTCTCTACGCTCTTTTTGTGCGAATAGATCTCATCAACCTTGAGCGTAATCAGATCCCTGACCTCTTCTAACGGGATGATTGTATCGCCGGTAACCTTGATATCCCGGACCGTATACTGCTCACCTTCGGTGATATTTATCGTGATATAGACTTCCTGTTTATCCGGTGTCAGCGAGACCTGGCTTGAGTCCGTATTGAAGTTGATGTAACCGCGATCGAGATAATAGGAGCGTAAGGACTCGAGATCGCCACTGAACACCTGGCGAGAGTACTTCTC
>NZ_JAVLAZ010000001.1:64951-66144 GCF_031581315.1 Thiohalophilus sp. | reverse complement strand
GTAGAACGATCCAGCACCTGACCACGTACCAGGCCGATTTGTTGCAATGAAGACTCCAGCTGTTCATCGGGAATGCTGTCATTACCTTCAATACGGATATCTGCAATCGCCGCCCGTTCGGCGACAAATACAACCAGAACATCGCCTTCGCGTTCGAGTTTGACATCCTTGAAAAACCCGGTCTTGTAAAGATCGTGGATGGCACGACTGCTCAATTCGGGATCCAGCCTGTCTCCAGCCTTGAGAGGCAGATAATTAAAAATGGTACCAGCGGAAATACGCTGCAAGCCTTCGAGCCGAATGTCGCTGATCACAAATGGTTCGAATGCCCGTACAGGTAACGCTATACAGAGAAGTAGAAGCGCGATAAAACTTTTTGTTTTTAAAAACATCATTCGGTACTAGTTTCCAACCAATCGCATAATATCGTTATAAAATGCCAGCCCCATGAGCATGACGAGTAGAAATACACCAATCATGCGTCCGGTCATTTCGGTCTGCTCTGATACGGGGCTACCCTTGAAAATTTCGACAATGTAAAACAGCAAATGTCCGCCATCGAGAACCGGAATCGGCAACAGGTTTAATATTCCCAAACTGATGCTGACAATTGCCAGAAAATTCAAAAACCGGTTTATGCCGGCACTTGCAGAGAGACCGGCATGTCGCGCAATATTAATCGGCCCGCTGAGATTTTTGACAGACACCTCACCGGTGACCAGCTTACCCAGCATCTTGAGGGTTAACAGGGTCATATCGCCGGTTTGTGTTATCGCCTTGCCAACCGCGCCGAATAACGAGTAGTCATAATAGACAACCATATCATCCGGAATGTTTCCGGGATTCAGGGCGCCGATGCCGAGCTGACCGACTGTTTTCCCCTCATGTTCAAGCGCTCGTGGGGTAATTGTCATATTCAGGATCGAATCGCCACGGGCAATTTTGAACTCCATTGGTACACCGGGTCGCTGCCGTACATATTCTGACATATCGGTAAATAGCTTGATCTGTCTGTCATCAATCGCCAGTATTCGATCCCCTTTTTGCAAGCCGGCCTGCTCTGCCGGAGAACCTTCCAGAACCCGGCCAACCTGTGCCTCGACCCGCGGACGCCAGGGTTCGAAACCCATCAATTCGAACAGGTTGTCCGGGTCCAGTTCACCATCGACTTGATCCAGCGGTAATTGATGCTG
>NZ_JAVLAZ010000001.1:42052-64851 GCF_031581315.1 Thiohalophilus sp. | reverse complement strand
CCGGCGGCGACAATGGCAAAACGCTTCCATACCGGTTGGCGATTAAAGGCGCGGGGTTTTTCCGCCTCTTTAACCTCGCCATCCTTTTCATCCAGCATCTGGACATACCCCCCCAGTGGCAGGGCCGCTATAACATATTCGGTCCTGTCCGGACCGCGCACTGTACGCCAGATGGGCCGCCCAAAACCGAGCGAATACCGCAAAACCTTAACGCCGAGCTTTTTGGCCACCCAGAAATGGCCAAACTCATGCACGGCGATCAAGATACTGATCGCCACCAGAAAGGCCAGGGTGAAATAGGCAAACTCCAGCATTATTGCACCTTGTTGTGAGCCTGATCGATGAACTCGCGAGCCCGTAGCCGGGCCTGTTCATCATCAGCCAGAATGGTCGCCAGGTCGTCGGCACGGCGTCCGGACATCACTCCCAGCACCAATTCGACGACCTCGGCAATTCCCGGGAAACCCAGCTCTTTATCCAGAAAGGCCTGCACGGCAACTTCATTGGCAGCGTTAAGGATCGCCGGTGTTGTACCTCCCTCGCACGCAGCCTGTTCCGCCAGTTGCAGACAGGGGAAACGTTCATAATCCGGGGGTTCAAAATCCAGATGAGCGACATCAAACAGATTCAGGCGTGCGACGCCCGAATCCATCCGTTTTGGCCAGGCCAGGGCATGAGCAATCGGGGTACGCATATCGGGCTGCCCCATCTGGGCCAGCACAGAACCGTCATCATATTCGACCATGGAATGAACAACACTCTGAGGATGAACCACAATCTGGATAAAATCCGGCGTTGTATCGAATAACCAGCAGGCTTCGATCAGCTCCAGGCCCTTGTTCATCATGGTTGCTGAATCAACCGAAATCTTCTGCCCCATATCCCAGTTGGGATGCGCCACAGCCTGTTCGGGCGTCACCGTTTGCAACTGGTTTAACGGCGTTTGTCGGAACGGACCGCCGGAGCCGGTCAGCAAAATGCGCCTGACCCCCAGGTTCTGCACGTTATTGGCTGGCTGACCCGAAAGGCACTGGAAAATAGCATTGTGTTCACTGTCAATCGGCAAGAGCTCCGCATCATTCTGCTTGACCGCGTCCATGAACAGTTTACCGGACATCACCAGCGCTTCCTTGTTAGCCAACAGCACTCGCTTGCCGGCGCGGGCGGCCGCCAGAGTCGGTTGCAGGCCGGCCGCACCGACGATCGCAGCCATCACATAGTCCGTGCGGGCATGTGAGGCCACTTCAATCAGCCCTTCAAGACCACCGAGGACCCGGATATCGAGACCGTCCTGTTGCAGTTTGTGTTGTAGCTGATCGGCTGCCTGTGTAT
Source organism: Thiohalophilus sp. (assembly GCF_031581315.1). Classification (GTDB taxonomy): domain Bacteria; phylum Pseudomonadota; class Gammaproteobacteria; order UBA6429; family Thiohalophilaceae; genus Thiohalophilus. The sequence goes on along the minus strand of NZ_JAVLAZ010000001.1, from coordinate 63,519 downwards.
CGAACATCACGGCATAGACAGGACGATATTGCCGGCATAGCTGATAAAGACGCTCTACCTGGGTGTTGGCTGTCAGCGCAAACACGGCAAACTGATCCGGATGACGAGCAATCACATCCAGTGTGCTCAGGCCAATCGAACCGGTGGCTCCCAGTATGGTGATCTGTTTCATGCGATCAGTCCCGCCAGATACAGACCACTGGCAAATACGGGGGCAGCAGCCGTCAGGCTGTCGATCCGATCCAGTATGCCACCATGGCCCGGCAGAATATGACCACTGTCTTTCACACCCGCCTGACGTTTGAACAGGCTTTCAACCAAATCACCTGCCACTGAAAACAAAACAACGATCAGACTGATAACCACAAACCACGCATAGTACATCGTGCTCAGTTCAAACCACCAGCCAGCAACCAGCGCCAGTAGCAGACAGCCCAGCAAGCCACCTGCCACGCCCTCCCAGCTTTTACCCGGGCTGACATTGTATAAAAGTTTATGTTTACCAAAAGCACGACCGGCAAAATAGGCACCACTATCCGCCATCCAGATCAGCAGAAGTAAATACATCACCCATTGCGGGCCAAAAGGATCACGGTGGCGCAATACCAGTAACGCAACAAACGGTCCAAGGATAATCCCGAGACCGGCAACCAGTTTGAATACATCGAAGCCAGAGCGTGTCACCTCGTGATGTTGATAATAAAAAAGTCCAAATAATGCGAGCAACCATAACCCGCCGATAACAAGATAGATGACGTCGACAATCAGAGAATAGGAAGAAAAGGCAAAAGCTGTCAGACCCATCAATACGAATAGAATCACAACGTAGAACAGACGGGATCCGGGCTGCTTCAACCCGGACAAGCGACTCCACTCCCATGCCGCAATACTGAATACGGCCAACAGTAGCACGACAAAGCCGGATTCAGGCAGGGAAAAGATCGCCCAGATCAACAGTGGCGCAAGGATCAGAGCGGTGATTACCCGCTGCTTAAGCATGTTTTAGCTGCTCCACCTGGTCACCGGTTCGACCGAAACGACGCTGCCGCCTGGCAAAAGAAGCCAGTGCTTTATCAAACTCATTACGATCGAAATCCGGCCACAGAACATCGGTGAAATACAGTTCGCTATAGGCCAGTTGCCAGATAAGAAAGTTACTGATGCGTTGTTCGCCGCCGGTACGGATAAACAGATCCGGCTCGGGCAAATCGTGCATACTCAGATGACCGGCAATATGCTCATCATCAATTTGTTCGGGAGTCAGTTCGCCCTGCTGGACCTTGTGTGCAAGCTGCTGTACCGCCTGGGTAATATCCCATTTGCCACCGTAGTTGGCAGCGATATTCAACACCAGCTGATGATTGCCGGCGGTAAGTGCTTCTGCCTGCTCGATACGTTTGCAGATTTTATCGGGAAAAGCGCTGGTATCGCCAATAATGCGCAATTGCACTTCGTTCTTATGTAATTTTTTAACCTCGTGCTCCAGTGCCGTAAGAAAAAGGTCCATCAACAACCCGACCTCTTTTTGCGGGCGCCGCCAGTTTTCACTGGAAAAGGCAAACAGAGTCAGTACCTGGACACCCTTTTCACCACAGGCTTTAACAACTTCCCGCACGGCCTCAACGCCGGCTTTATGGCCGGCAAAACGAGGCAAATGCCGTTTCTGGGCCCAGCGACCATTACCATCCATAATAATAGCCACATGGCGGGGCGTACTGACGTAACCGTCTCGTCCCTCACTGCTGATGTCCTGGGCTGTACTGCTCATAGAATAATAAAACTCCGCTGATCTTACTGATCGGATCAGCCTCAGATCTCCATCAGATCTTTTTCCTTGGCTTCCAGTGCCTCATCGACTTTAGCGATATATTTGTCCGTGAGTTTTTGCATATCGTCTTCGGCCTTATGTTCCTCGTCCTCGGTAATCTCCTTTTCCTTCAGCAGACCTTTGAAATCGCTAATGGCATCGCGGCGTATATTGCGAATAGCAACTTTGGTATTCTCGCCTTCCTGCCGGACCAGTTTAATCATATCCTTACGACGTTCCTCGGTCAGCGCTGGTAACGGTACCCGGATGATTTCGCCGGCAGTGGCCGGGTTTAATCCCAGATCAGACTCCATGATCGCTTTCTCGACCTTTTGGACCATCGGTTTTTCCCAGGGTTGCACCGTCAGGGTACGGGCGTCCGCGACGGAAATATTGGCCACCTGATTTAAAGGCACCTGGGAACCGTAATACTCGACCATGACGTGATCCAGCAGGCTGGTATGAGCCCGCCCGGTACGTAATTTGGTCAGTTCGGTTTTCAAGGATTCAACGCTTTTACCCATCCGGGATTCAGCATCTTTTTTAATATCATTAATCATTCGTCATGCTCCCTATTCCACCAGCGTGCCTTCATTTTCACCCATCACCAGCCGCATCAACGCACCCTGCCTGGTCATGTTAAAGACGCGTATCGGGATATTGTTATCCCGGCACAGAACGATTGCCGTGGTATCCATAACCGCCAGCTTCTGTTCAATGACCTGGTCATAATCCAGTTTTTCAAAAAGTTTTGCCGAAGGATCCTTGACCGGGTCGGAGGAATAAACACCATCGACCTTGGTCCCCTTGACCACAACATCAGCACTAATCTCTATACCGCGCAAACTGGCCGCCGTGTCGGTCGTAAAAAACGGGTTACCGGTTCCGGCTGCGAAGACCACGACGCGCTGTTTCTCCAGATGGCGAATCGCACGCAGGCGAATGTAATCCTCGCATACAGTATGAATCGGCAGAGCCGACATAACCCGTACCGGTAAATCCTGGCGTTTTATCGCATCCTGTAATGCAAGAGCGTTGATGACGGTCGCGAGCATGCCCATATGATCGGCGGTAACCCGGTCCATCCCTTCCGAGGCAAGATTAACGCCCCGGAAGATGTTCCCGCCGCCGATAACCATGGCCACCTGTACACCGGCCTGATTGAGTTCCTTGACATCAGCCGCAATCGAATTGATTACCGCTGGATCGATGCCATATTCGTGATCGCCCATCAGGGCTTCACCGCTCAGCTTGAGCAGTATGCGTTTATATATAGGTGTCTTGGCCATACATTATCGTTTTTATGTTGATGAAAAATCAGCTTTTGGCCTGAGCCATAACCTCCTCGGCGAAGTTCTCCTGTTTTTTCTCAATCCCTTCGCCAACTTCATAGCGAACAAACTGGTGGACAGTGGCACCTGCTGATTTGAGCAGTTGCTCGACCGTCTGATCCGCATCCTTGACGAAAGGCTGCCCCAGGAGAGTCACTTCTTTCATGAATTTTTTGATCCGTCCGTCGACCATTTTTTCGATGATATCAGCCGGCTTGCCACTTTCAGCAGCCTGGGCAGAAAAGATATCCTTTTCCTTCTGGATGACATCAGCGGGAACATGTTCTTCGGATACGCAGACCGGACGACTGGCGGCAATATGCATAGCCAGATCCTTGCCCAGCTGCTCGTCACCACCTTCAATATCGATCACCACGCCGATACGGCTGCCATGCATGTAGTGGCTTAGATCGCCCTTGGCCTCGATAACTTCAAAACGACGAACCGCCATGTTTTCGCCGATTTTGGCGATCAGTGTTTTGCGAGTCTCTTCAATGGTCGTGCTGTCATCGTCGCTGATAGGCATGGCCATCAACGCATCCAGATCGGCCGGTTTGTCATTCAACACGCGATTGGCCACATTATCCACCAGGGTCTGGAAGTCTTCACCCTTGGTAACGAAGTCAGTTTCACAGTTCACTTCAACAATAGCGCCAGTTTTGTTGTCCGGAGTCACTTTAATTGCCACCAGACCTTCGGCGGCGGTACGGCCGGCTTTCTTGTCGGCTTTGGCCATACCGGATTTGCGCATCTGTTCGATAGCCGCGTCGATATCTCCATCGGTTTCCACCAATGTTTTTTTGCATTCCATCATGCCTGCGCCGGTACGTTCGCGCAGTTCCTTGACCAATGCTGCTGTAATTGCCATGAGTCTAGTCCTCTAATCGGTTCTTTAATCGATTACATCAAATCAGTTTGTAAAATCCGAAAAAGGGGGCGTTGCCCCCTTTTTCGTTTTGCTTGTTGACGGGTTTGCTATAGCGTATCCCTTACTCGGAATCCGCCTCTGCCGAAGCGGCTTCCGTTTCTGTGGACTCTGCTTCTGTGGGCGCTGCCTCATCCGTACTACTCGCCTCTGACGTCGTCTTGGCGGTTTTCTTTTTCGCAACCGTTTTCTTCTTGGCGGCGGTTTTCTTCTTGGCAGCGGTTTTCTTCTTGGCCGTTTTCTTCTTGCTGGCCGAATTCACTTCACCTTCTTCGTCGAGTTCGACGAAATCATCACCAGCGCCTTCGCCGATATGAGCGGTGGAGGCCTTGCCTTCAAGCACTGCGGCGGACACGCCCTGGGTATAAAGCGTGATCGCGCGAATCGCATCATCATTGCCAGGAATAACATAGTCGATATTATCCGGACTATTATTGGTATCCACCACACCAATGACCGGAATACCCAGCTTGACCGCTTCGGCGATCGCGATTTTCTCGTGCCCCACGTCGATGACGAACATGGCATCCGGCAGGCCATTCATATTCTTGATACCGCCAAGACTGCGTTCCAGTTTCTCCTGTTCGCGGCTCAGGCTGAGGACCTCGCGCTTGTTCAGGCCTTCGGTGGCACCGCTTTCCATCATCGATTCAAGCTCCTTGAGGCGCTTGATCGACTGTTTGACAGTCTTGTAGTTAGTCAGCATGCCGCCCAGCCAGCGGTGGTTCACAAACGGCATACCGCAGCGTTCGGCTTCCTCACGGACCAGTTTCTGGGCAGCACGCTTGGTACCCACGAACAGAACGGTGCCCTTGTTGGCCGCCAGCGAGCTGATGAAATTCATCGCCTCGTTGTAGAGCGGCAGGGACTTTTCCAGATTAATAATGTGGATTTTATTGCGGTCCCCGAAAATAAAGGGGGCCATCTTGGGGTTCCAGAATCGGGTCTGATGCCCGAAATGCACGCCAGCCTCAAGCATCTGGCGCATTGTTACGTCAGCCATTATAGTGTCTCCTGTATCGGGTTAGGCCTCCATGCACCCCATCTGCCAACCCGCCGGAGCGGGCACCCGGACAGATGTGCCGGTGCATGTGTGTCAATTTTGACCGGGGCAAGCCGCCGGCCGTTGGATTTGCTAAACAAGCGCGCGATTTATACCATAAAGCGCGCTTAACGACAACGAAACGGCCCGGTTTGTGCACACAAAAACCCGTCCCAGGCCCTGACCGGGCACCATTCACGAATTTTGCGACAGGAGCACCCTCACGCCTGTGGCGTAGAGGAAAATCAATGAGTGTCAGTATCAAAACAGCCGAACAGATTGAAAAAATGCGGATCGCCGGGCGTCTCGCCGCCGAAGTGCTGGAGATGATCGAACCCCATGTCCAGCCAGGGGTGACCACCGCTGAACTGGACCGAATCTGCCACGATTATATCGTCAACGAGCAACAGGCCGTCCCCGCCCCACTCAATTACCACGGCTTTCCCAAGTCGGTCTGCACCTCGGTCAATCACGTGGTCTGCCACGGTATTCCGAATGAAAAACGGCTGAAAAAGGGCGATGTCATCAATATCGACGTCACGGTCATCAAGGACGGCTTCCACGGCGACACCAGCAAGATGTTCTTTGTCGGCGAGCCCTCGATTCAGGCCCGTCGGCTGGCCAAGACTGCCTACGAATGTCTGCTGGTCGGTATCGATCTGGTCGAGCCGGGGCGGGCGCTGCGCGATATCGGCCGCGCCATTCAGCAACACGCCGAGAAAAACAATTACAGCGTGGTGCGCGAATACTGCGGCCACGGCATTGGCGAAAACTTCCACGAGGAGCCCCAGGTTCTGCATTACGACGACTCCCGTACCTCGCTGGTGCTGGAGACGGGCATGACCTTTACCATCGAGCCCATGATCAACGCCGGCAAGCGGCAGACCAAGCTGCTCAAGGACGGCTGGACGGTCGTTACCAAGGACCATGCCCTCTCCGCCCAGTGGGAACACACCATCCTGGTCACCGACGACGGTCACGACGTGCTGACCCGCCGCCGTGAGGAAAACTTCGAGCAATGACCCCCTCGCTGGTCCCGGTCGATGCGGGCCTGTTCGACGCCGAGGAATTCGATACCGCACAGCAGCAGGACACCCCCGCCCTGCCCCTGTTTCGGGACACGCTCAGTGCCGCCCACGAGGAACTGGCTCGCCGGTTTTACGCCGGCCGTGCCGCCACCGAACTGGTCGCCTCCCGGGCCGGCCTGATCGATGCCCTGCTGCTGCGTGCCTGGAACCTCTACTTCGAGCCCGGAGATCCTGGTATCGCTCTGCTGGCCGTAGGGGGTTACGGACGCGGTGAACTGCACCCGGCCTCGGATGTAGACCTGATGCTGTTACTGGCCGAGGACCCGACGCCCTACCACAGCGCCATCGAAGGTTTTTTAACTTTCCTGTGGGATATTGGTCTGGAAGTCGGCCAGAGCGTGCGGACTCTCAGCGAATGTCAGCAGGAGGCCAGGCGCGACATCACCGTGGCCACCAACCTGCAGGAAGCCCGTTTGCTGATCGGGCCCCCGGCGCTGTTTGAACAGCAGCGGCAACAGTGCGGCCCCGAACAGATCTGGCCCAGTCGCGAGTTTTTCGAGGCCAAACTTCAGGAACAGCAAAAGCGGCATGAAAAATTTCATGACACCGCCTATAACCTCGAACCCAACATCAAGGAAGGCCCCGGCGGACTGCGCGATATTCAAATTATCGGCTGGGTTGCCAAGCGCCACTACAACGCAGAGAGCCTCTATCAATTGCTCGATCACGGCTTTTTGACCAAAAACGAATACCGGACCCTGCATGAAGGTCAGGCCTTTCTCTGGCAAGTACGCTTCGGCCTGCACCTGATCGCCGGCCGACGCGAGGATCGCCTGTTGTTCGATCACCAGCGGGAACTGGCACGCCAGTTTGGTTATCGTGATAATTTCAAGGGACTCGCGGTAGAACAGTTCATGAAGCAGTATTACCGCACCATCATGGAGCTGGGACGGCTAAATGAAATGTTGCTGCAGTTATTCAAGGAAGAGATTTTACTGGCTGACGAGCAACCCGAACCGATCTCGTTGAACAAACGCTTTCAGGCCCGCAAGGGTTACCTTGAGGTCAAGGACGATAATGTCTTTGTTCATTACCCGTTCGCGTTGCTGGAAGTATTCCTGATTTTAATGCAACACCCCGAGCTCAAGGGGGTGCGCGCCAACACCATTCGCCTGATTCGCGATCACACCTGGCTGATCGACGGCAGCTTTCGGGCTGATCTGCGTAATCGCTCGCTGTTTATGGAAATCGTCCGTTATGGCCACGGTTTCACCCATGCCCTGCGACGCATGCATCGCTATGGTGTACTGGCGGCCTATCTGCCGCTTTTCGGACGTATTGTCGGCCAGATGCAACACGATCTGTTTCATGTCTATACCGTCGACGAACACACGCTGATGGTGATACGCAATCTGCGTCGCTTTACTGTGCCGGACTACTTTCACGAATTTCCTCTGTGCAGTGAGATCATGCAACGTATCCCCAAACAGGAGCTGTTACTGCTGGCCGCCCTGTTTCATGATATTGCCAAGGGACGGGGTGGCGATCATTCCACTCTGGGTGCCAGTGACGCTCGCGAGTTTTGTCATAACCATGGCCTGAGCCGTTATGACACCAACCTGGTGGTCTGGCTGGTTAAAAATCATCTATTATTGTCCTCTACCGCCCAGCGCAAGGACATCAGCGATCCCGAAATCGTGCATGAATTCGCCGAGCAGATCGGCGATATGGTCCATCTGAATTATCTCTACCTGCTGACCGTGGCCGATATTCGTGGCACCAGTGAGCATGTCTGGAACTCCTGGAAAGATGCCTTACTGCAGGAGCTGTATCACGCCAGCGTCCGCGCCCTGCGCCGGGGTTTGAAAAATCCGCTGGTCCAGTCGGAACTGGTCGCCGAACGCCGGGCAGCTGCCGCCGAACTGCTGGAGTCAGACGACGAGCACAACGTACTGATTAACCAGTTATGGGATAATCTAGGCGATGAATACTTCTTGCGTTACTTCCCCGATGAAATCGTCTGGCATACCCAGGCCATTCTCAACACCGATCTGGAAGACCTGCCCGTCATCCTGTTTCGCGAACAAAGTCGCCGCGGCGGCACCGAGATCTTTATCTATACGCGGGATCATCCCAATCTATTTTCACTGATCACCTCGGTACTCAGCCAGGCCGGCATGACCGTGGTGGATGCGCGCATCCTCGCCTCGCGCGACGGTTACACACTCGATACATTTCAGTACCTCGACAGTAGCGGCGAGCCGGTGCGCGATGCCGAGCGTAACAGCGAGATTCGCAACAAGCTCTATCATCTGTTGCGTAACCCGGGACAGGAAGCCCCGGAGATAACCCGCCGCTTGCCACGTCAGGCCAAGCACTTCAAGATCCCGACCGAGATCTATTTCGAGGATGATAGCGAACGTACTATCATGCACATTAAAACCTATGACAGACCGGGCCTGCTATCCAGCATCGGTGCCGCCTTCTATCAACACCATATCCAGTTGCATAACGCCAAGATCGCCACGTTTGGCGAACGGGTTGAGGATATCTTTGAGATCACAAAACAGGATGATCAACCGCTCGATTCCGAGTTAAAGGAAACCCTGCGCCTCAGCGTACTCGAGCAACTGGAGGAATAAACAAAATACCCGGCCAGACCTGCTGGTCAGCCGGGTGTGTTGCGGCGGGAGTTTTAATTACCACCGATACTGAACTTGTGGCTTACACCAACAGAAATCACCGTGCGGTTATCGTCGGTGGCAGCATCATAGTCCACATCGCTGTACAGCGCATACAGCTCGGTCTTTTTACCCAGGTTATGGGAGACGCCGGCCGCCATGCCGGTACCATCATTGTCCACATCACCATAGGAAAGCTTCAGGGTATTTTTTGCGGAGAGGTTATACGTACCGGCGACATACAGATAATCCGTATCAGCACTGGCTTTGGGATCGACATTTTCCATGCTCGCCCCGATACTCCACTGATCCGTCTTATAGCCGGCGGTCAGTCGGGTGGCATCGACCTCGGAACCGGCGGTATTGACCTCCAGCAACTGGACCCCCGCAGTGAAACCGGCCTGGCTATAACTCGCGCCGTAATTGAAGTGATGGTCATTGGCATCGGTATCGTCCATGACCATCACGGCGTTGGCCTGGAAGCCGTTCATATCGGGTGTGACATAGGCCAGCACATTGTCAAACCAGCCATTGGTATAACCGGACAGGCCGTAGTTTTTGCCGCCCATGCCTTCACCGGCCGCGGTATCATAGAAGGGATCAATCTTCAGACCGGCCATCTTGTACGGTGAGGAAAGTGTACCGTACAGGACTTTACCAAAATTTCCGGCGAGACCAGCAAACGCAAAGCGCTTGGTGAACATATCTTTATCATCGCTAGAGCTATCGCTGTCGGTTTGAACACCCGCCTGAATATGATAAAGCGCTTTCAATCCGGCATCGAGCTCATAGCTTCCCTTGAAGCCGATCCGCGAGGCATTGCTGTCCTGACTGTCGGTAGACGTACCGTCTTTTTTGTCGATGCTGTTGACCGACAAACGAACATCGCCGTAGACCTCATTGGCCGATGCCGGCGAGGAGAAACACAATGCGGTAACAACCGCAGCGGCAATAACTTTCAATTCAGATTTCATACTGACTCCCACATTTAATTATTTAGATGTTGTTCGTTGCTCTGCACTACAAACAGAGTTCACGAAGGTGAAAGCAAGAGCTGTGCCATACGCAACAGCTGTAGGGATAATCACAACATCGAAGAAAAAAATCAGATAGATAAAGGATTTTTACCTGGTCCGTTAAATCACGGCTCAATCACTCAAACAAGATGCTCGGGTTTTTGCCATGACATATCTGCCATACTGACAGACATGTCATGCAGACTGGCATTCGAAGCAAACAGACAGCCGGCAGATAGAACAGGTCTAAATTTAACGCTCTCAGGCAATCCGCTTGATCCAGATCAAGCCAATACCGTGAAAATAACCCTCACAATATTTTCAGTATATCGACACATATTGAAATACGTAAAAAATTACCACTATGTGATCGTTTTATTTATACTTTATAGCAATTCATAGCAATGAAGTCGGAGATGGTTATGGCTCAGAGACGTGACGTGCCCACGTTACTGCCTTCCTGCAAACAGCTGATCGATGTATTTTCTGAACCGTTTGTCATCATCGGCCAGGACTACCGGATCCAGGCAGCTAACCGACACTACCTTGAACAGTATCGAGCCAACGAAGAACATGTTGTCGGTAATTACTGCTACAAGGTGTCTCATCACTCGGATACTCCCTGCCGAAACCATGGCGAGCATTGCCCGCTTGATGAGGTCTTCAGAACACGGCGTGCCACGCACGTCATTCATGTTCATTATGATTCCGACGGCAACGAAGAAAACGTTCAGTTGCAGGCCACCCCCATTCTCGATGGTGAAGGTAATGTAGTGGCCATGGGTGAAACCATAAACCGACTGGGCTCGCCCGACGAGGCCAAACGCAAACTGCTCGGACATTCTCCGGTTATGGTGCGTCTGACCGAGATTTTGCAGCGCGTGGCTCCCACCCAGACCACCGTCCTGTTACAGGGTGAAAGCGGGGCCGGCAAAGAATGTGTCGCCGAATATATCCATCACCATTCCAGCCGTGGTGAAGGCCCGTTTGTGATTGTCGATAGCACCACCCTCGGAGAGCATCTGGCGGAAAGCGAATTGTTTGGCCATGAACGGGGAGCCTTCACCAGCGCCGACAAGCGCAAACAGGGGCTGATCGAGTCCGCCCACGGCGGTACCCTGTTCATTGATGAGATCGGCGAACTCTCCCCTAATCTGCAGACCAAACTTTTGCGCCTGCTGGAAACCAGCCAGATTCGACGGGTCGGCGCCACCGGGTTTATCGATGTTGATATCAGAATTATTGCCGCCACCCATCGTGATCTGCGGGAAATGGTCCAGCAGAAACAGTTCCGCGAGGACCTTTATTTTCGACTGACGGCGTTTCCCATCTATATCCCGCCGTTACGCGAACGCAAGGAAGATATTATCGGGCTGGCGGAACATTTTCTGGCCAAAATTCCGGACAACCGGCACAAGCCGCCGCTATCCCCCCAGATCCAGTCTCACTTGCTGAATTATGACTATCCGGGGAATGTCAGGGAACTGCGCAACATAATCGAACGCGCCGCTATAATGGCACGGAGTGAATCTCTATCGCCTGAACATTTTTCCTTTTTTCACGAAAGCGCTCCACAACAACAAGTCTTGCATAAGTCAGTCGATAACCTGGTACCGCACAACAATGTATTACAACGCCGCCGTTCCGACATTGACAAGCAAGAGATCCTGACTGTATTGAAAAAACACGCCGGGCATCGTGTCAGTGCCGCCCGTGAGCTGGGCATGAGCGAGCGCACCCTGTATCGCCACCTGCAAAAGATCAAATCCAAACCGGCTATACCGGAATAAAAAAACGCGAGACCGGGAGAGAGTCTCGCGTAAACGGCTTCGAGGAGTAACGTATTATAATTATCGATGACCGCGGTTATTTAACCGTCGTAAAGCCCAGATTTGACCAGTTCTGCATGCCACCGCGGTACCATTTTATCTTGTGTGCCGGATAACCCATTTTCAAAAGCTGCTTGATGTTGGCCGGTGATTGTCCGCACCACATGCCGTTGCAGAACATAACCAGAGTCTTGACATTACTGAAGTCCCAGACACCAGATTCAATCTGTTTGGCGCCGAATTGTTTCTCCATGATGTCACTCATTGTCAGCGGATCGGCACCCTTGGCCGGATTGAGCCTTGTCCAGGGAATATTGACAGAACCGGGAATCGTCCCTTTTTTTACCCAGCCCGGGGTACGTGAGTCGACCACCAGGATTGAATCATCGCCTTTGTTGTGCAGATTATTCAGATAGGTCAACATCTCGACTTCCCCAATTGTTTCTACGCCAGGCGCCAATTTAATAGGCTGGATACAAAATGGCGGGCATTTGCGTGAAGTTTTGGCGAAATTGGGATTTACCGTCGCCTTCTGGTTCTGGTCACGCCGAATTACGACATTCTGCCCTTCATGCTTGACCTTGACCTCTGCCAGCTCTGGCGTAACTTTCACTGCCAGTGTGTCAGTCGCGGCACATGCGACAGATGAAATACAAAAAATCAGCGTGACAAAAATATTTCTTCCAAATGTAACTTTTGACATTAAGCTCTCCTCATGATGAATATCAATCTGTTTTTAACTTCTCTATTAACAATCTTCTTCCAGATTTTCCATGCTTGGTTCTTTTGTTTTTTTCTCCTCTTTATTTACCGGTTTTGTTTCCTGTACTGCGTCGGATGCCGATGGCTCACCCGTAGGGGTTTGAGTCACTGCCCCGCAAGCCCACAAGCCAACGCACAAACACGCCAGGACTAACGCTTTCATTTTCATCTACATCTCCTGCGGCCGTTGAACAACATATCTATCTGGGGAATATCTGTAGCAAGCGACATGCCAGTTATTAACTATCTGTTTTTCTTTATTTTCTTCTAATAGCATGCCTGACAGGCCCTGTGTTTCCTGTCAGGCTGACATGACATTTCTGTCAATCCGGCCGCAGCCAGTTACCAGGTATCAAATAAATGGATAAATCAAGAAGGGGAAGTCAAAGCGTATTGGTGGCGGAGCCTGTAGTGAGGCAGATTGCCACCATAGTGAAATGACCGGGGAAACGTCTCGAATACGCGACACAGCGGTCCCTTGATCTTCAGAACCGTCAATCGCAGGAATACGACTCCTTTCCAGGATCGTATTCACAACATGCCCTGTCGAGCGAGAGTATTTTAAAGTCGAAAATGTCCGGCCTCCGGTATACCTGTTCAGTAACAGACGATCAGCCGGTTTGTTCAATAAACTCCAGGGCGTTGCCGTCGGGATCGCGACAGAACAGCGCACGACGCCCCGAACGGCTTAGTGTGTAGTCGATATTCTGCTGCTCAAGTCTGGATACCAGTTCATCCAGAGAATTAACATTAAATGCGACATGACGATCACGCCCACCATGGGCGGGCCTGTCTGTTACCGGGTCGGGATTGGGTAACTCCAGCAAATGCAACTGTTGTCCCGCGATGCGCAACCAGGCACCGGGATAACCCAGATCGGGGCGCGCCTCATCGACAGCCAACCCCAGTACCTGTGCATAAAAATCGAGCGCGCTCGATGTATCATTGACAATCAAGCTGACATGGTTAATTGATACTATATTGCTCATACGATCAGATCCTTGTCGGGATTTTGCAGCTGCCGACGAGCCGACAACCAGGCCGCAATGACAATTAATGTCCCGCCAATCCATTCTTTGGGCAGAATCACTTCCTGGGTCAGCCATTGCGAGGAGACCGCCCCGGCCACCAGCTCAAACAATAAAATTACCGCGGAACGATGCACCGGCATGTGGGTAACACCATAGACCACGCTAAAGGTCATAATCACCATCATCAGGGCCCCGATCATCCAGGCATAGCCTGCCACCTGGAAAGAGACCTCCGGCAGGCCGATACCGGTGAATAAAATCAGACCACCTGATACCAGTATCGCTCCGAACCAGGCAACGGATGTTTTGACCGGTATTGATACCCTGTCGGTAAAGCGCACCAGGGAATTGAGAATCGCAAAGTTGATACCGGCCACCAGCGCCAGCCAATCGCCTTTACCGGCGGGCCAGGGATAACCCATGCCCGGATGCCATAACATCACCACGGCGCCGCCGATGGCCACAATCAATACGCCGATCGACAATGCATGCAGTTCTTCTTTAAGAAACAGCCAGCCAATCAGGGTCGCCCACAGGGGCGAAAGGTAAAACAGCAGCAACACCCGCATGACCTCGCCTTCGAGCATTGCCAGAATGAAGGTGGTGTTGCACACGCCGCTGGTCAGTGCCATGAATAACAACGGCCAGGGAGCCATCCCCAGCTCCTGGAAAAAATTCATTCCCTGTCGCCAGAGAATGATAATGACCACCCAGAGTGTGCCGGTATAGATAAAGAAGGTTTGCCACAAACCGGTCAGGCCATACTGTTCCAGCCAGCGCAATGGAAACCAGAAAACACCCCACAGGGTAGCGGCCAGCAGCAAACTGAATACCGGCGTGGCCGCATGCAATTTGGCGGCCCGGTCTGAATCCCTTATACTACCCATCTTTTGTTCCTGCTGGTCTCAATTCAACCCGTTTAACAGCCCATAGTATGAATCCGGAACTCGATAAATTACACCCCTATCCCTTTGAAAAGCTGGCGCAACTTAAAAGCGGCGTAACACCACCGGCACATCTGGAACATATCGCCCTGTCCATTGGCGAGCCCAAACACACTGCCCCGGAATTTGTGCTGGATGTGATTCGCGATGCCTTGCCAACTCTGGCCAGCTATCCCCTGACTCGCGGCAGCGTGGCGTTACGTGAGTCGATTGCCGGGTGGCTCAACAAACGCTTTGAATTACCGGGTGACAGTCTGGATCTGGAACGGCATATTCTGCCGGTTAACGGGACCCGTGAGGCACTGTTTGCCTTCGCCCAGGCAGTCGTGGATCGCACGCGCGATCCGCTGGTACTCATGCCCAATCCTTTTTACCAGATCTACGAGGGCGCCGCCCTGCTGGCCGGCGCCGAGCCCGGCTATCTCAACTGCGAGGCGGACAACGGTTTTATTCCCGATTTCGATGCGATCAGTGAACAAACCTGGAACCGTTGTCAATTGCTCTATCTTTGTTCCCCCGGCAACCCGACCGGCGCCGTGCTGGATCAGACCACGCTGATCAAACTGATGGAACTGGCCGAACGCCATGACTTTATCATCGCGGCTGACGAATGTTACTCGGAAATCTATTTCGATGAATCAACGCCCCCCGTCGGTCTGTTACAGGCCGCGGCAGCAGCCGGTAACGATCAGTTCAATCGCTGCGTGGTGTTCCATAGCCTGTCCAAGCGTTCCAATCTGCCCGGTTTGCGCTCGGGCTTTGTCGCCGGCGATGCGGCCATTCTCGACAAATTTCACCGTTATCGCACCTATCACGGCTGCGCGATGCCACCCCATCACCAGCTGGCCAGCATGGCCGCCTGGGCCGATGAGCAGCATGTAGAACACAATCGGGAACTGTACCGGCAAAAATTCGATGCGGTACTGACTATCCTGGAACCGGTTCTGAGCGTCGAACGGCCCACCGCCGGCTTTTATCTGTGGGCGCAAACGCCCGCTGATGACACCGAGTTCGCCCGGCGCCTGTATGGCGAACAGAATGTGACGGTGCTGCCGGGCCAGTACCTGTCCCGTAACAGTGATCAGGCCAACCCCGGGCGCAACCGGGTTCGCATGGCCCTGGTGGCGGATCTCGAGGAGTGCGTCGAGGCCGCCGGGCGCATAAAAAACCTTATCGATCAGTGGTGAAAAGCTGCGAGAGCGGGTCCGGGCCGGTATAATCGCCCCCTGTTGTGGCCAGAGGGCCCACCACCCAGTGAATCAAGAATGCGGAGAATTTCATGAGTGACATCATCAATATCATCGACAACGCCTTCGAAAACCGTGCCGATATTACCCCGCGCAGCGTGGATACGATCGTCAAGGAAGCGGTCAGCGAAGCCATTGCCATGCTCGATAAGGGCGAAGCCCGGGTTGCCGAGAAAAAAGACGGCGAGTGGGTGGTGAATGAATGGCTGAAAAAAGCCGTACTGCTCTCCTTCCGCATCCACGATAATGAATTTATGAAAGGCGGCTTCACCAATTATTTCGACAAAGTGCCGGCCAAGTACAACGAATACAACTCGCGCGACTTCCGTGCCGACGGCGTACGCGTGGTCCCGCCGGCCACCGTGCGTCGCGGTGCCTATATCGCCCCCAGCGTGGTACTGATGCCTTCCTATGTAAACATCGGCGCCTATGTCGATTCCGGCACCATGGTCGATACCTGGGCCACGGTCGGTTCCTGCGCCCAGATCGGTAAGAACGTGCATCTGTCCGGCGGCGTCGGTATCGGCGGCGTACTCGAGCCGTTGCAGGCCGCTCCCACCATTATCGAAGATAACTGCTTTATCGGCGCCCGCTCCGAGGTGGTCGAAGGAGTCATCGTTGAAGAAGGCTCGGTCATCTCCATGGGGGTTTACCTGGGCCAGAGCACCCGCATCTACAACCGCGAAACCGATGAAATCACTTTCGGCCGGATTCCCGCCGGCTCGGTGGTAGTCTCCGGCAACCTGCCCTCTAAAGACGGCAAGTACAGCCTCTACTGTGCGGTTATCGTTAAACAAGTGGACGAGAAAACCCGCGGCAAGGTTGGGCTTAACGAACTGCTGCGCGATATCTGATCGCCACATGCTGATCCTGTACGGCATTAAAAACTGTGACACGGTCAAAAAGGCCCGTCGCTGGCTGGAAGAGCATGAACTCGATTACACATTTCATGACTTCCGCCAGGACGGCCTGGATTGTGACCAGCTCAGCGACTGGGCCGGGCAGCTCGGCTGGGAGGCCCTGCTAAACCGGCGCAGTACCACCTGGCGCCAGCTTGATGAAAACCAGCGCGCCAATCTCGATCAACAGGCCGCTGTGTCCCTGATGGCAGCCCATCCCACTCTGATTCGCCGCCCGGTGCTGGACACCGGCCAGCAGCTTGTAATCGGATTTTCCAAAGATAACTACCTGAAATTGTTAAAATAAAAAACCTCTGCCATAAACGGTTAATTTTATAAGGTTTTTGCCGATATACTGGCCATATTCGGACAAACCGATACAACAACACCAACCGTAGTCACTGGACAGATGCCAAAAGCTTTTACCGCATTGTTACCGGCACTTTGCCGATGTACTTTTTACCCGCTGATTCTGGCAACCGGTCTGCTTACCGGATGCGAGCGTGATTCGAGCCCTGTCTATCAGCCACAGTACAGTGAAAGCGCGCCGGACAAAGATCCTCTTTACCTTTTTGGCGTTCACCCCCTGCACAATCCAAATCGACTTTACCTCACATTCGGACCACTGGTGGATTACCTCAACCAGCATATTGGTGGTGTGCGCTTCAAACTGGAAGCGTCGCGTAACTACGCGGCTTACGACAAAAAGCTTTATGCGGGAAGATTTCATTTTGCCCTGCCAAATCCCTACCAGACAGTCAATTCACTGCAACATAATTACCATGTGTTCGGTAAAATGGCAGATGATCACAACTTCCGGGGAATTATCCTGGCCCGCAAAGACAAAAATATTCGCCATGTAGGACAGTTAAAAGGTAACGCCATCAGCTTCCCCGCCCCCACGGCACTTGCCGCGACGATGATGCCGCAGTTTTACCTGCAGACCAACGGCCTGAATGTGACGGAGGAAATCGATATCCGTTACGTCGGCTCGCAGGAATCGTCAATCATGAATGTGTACCTGGGCAACACTCTGGCCGGTGCAACCTGGCCGCCACCATGGCGAGCGATCAGCAAGGAGCGCCCGGAACTGGCACAGGAACTGGAAATAGTATGGCGAACAGAACCCTTACCCAACAACGGACTCGTTGTACGTAACGACATCGCCCCGGAAATCGTCGATCAGGTTGCCGATTTATTATTCAAACTGCACACCGATGAACAAGGCGCGAAAATTCTTGATGAAATCGAATTAAGCAAGTTCGAGCCCGCCAGCGATACTACTTACAAACCAGTAGTTGAATTTTTGGATAAATTCAATGCCCAGGTAAGGCCAATCAAGTGATATGACCAGGCTTATCGATACAGCAAGAAAATTCTGGACAGCGTCAATCCGGCGTCAATTAATGCTGGGAATTGCGCTGGTTCATGCCGTATTGATGACCATCTTTGTTTATGACCTGGTCGAGCGTCAGAGTCATTTTCTACATCAACAGAGTCTCGATCAGGCAAGAAGTCTGGCACGCAGCCTGGCGGCCAACAGTACATCGTGGGTTCTTTCCAATGATGTTATCGGCCTGGAAGAGATCATAGACAGCCAGTCAACCTACCCGACGCTGGAATATGCCATGGTCATCAACCCTGATGGCCGGGTGCTGGGGCATACTGACACGGATAAAACCGGATTTTATTTAATTGACAATGTCAGCAAGCGACTTCAGAAGAGCAACAGCTTGCAGGTCCTGATAGATAACAACCGTCTTGTGGACATTGCCGCCCCGGTCATCACCAACGGAAACCTTATTGGCTGGGCACGCATTGGACTGAGTCAGGAGCGTATTAGCGAAGGCTTGCAGATCGTAACAATAAAAGGTCTGATTTATACGTTTATCGCAATTGCCGTCGGTACCCTGTTTGCCTATCTGATGGCTCGTGGACTGACCGGTGGTCTGCGGCAACTACTCACTATAGCCGACGGCATCACCCACGGCCAGCGCCATATTCGCGCCAACATTGACCGGCATGACGAACTGGGTCAACTCGCCAGAGATTTCAACCAGATGCTGGATACACTGAATGAAAATGAATTCAAAATCTGGCTGGCGCAGGAAAAGCTGGCCGAAAGCGAGGAGCGCTTCAACCTGGCGATGCAGGGGACCAATGACGGACTATGGGACTGGGATATCAACTCCCATACTGTCTATTACTCCCCGCGCTGGAAACAAATGCTGGGATACAGTGAACAAGAGATCACCGAATCACGGGACGAATGGACCGATCGCGTACATCCGGATGATCGGCCTCTCGTCGAGCAGCATGTAAAGGATTATCTCGAAGGTAATATCGAGCATTATGAACAGACCTTGCGCATGCGCCATCGAGATGGCACATATCGCTGGCACATGGAACGCGGCATCGCTGTCAGGGACAATAAGAGCAAAGCTTACCGGCTTGTCGGAACGAGTACCGATATCACAGAAGAAAAAGAAATAGAACGACAGCTATTTGATGAAAAAGAGCGGGCAATGGTCACACTCCATTCTATCGGTGATGGAGTCATTACCACTGACGAGAAGGGTAAAATCAATTTCATGAACCCGGTGGCGGAGAGCGTCATCGCCTATGCCACCCAGGATGTCCTGGGCAAGCAACTCGACGAAATCATCACCCTCAAAAATGAAGATACGGGCGACCCTGTAGAAAACCCGATTCGACGCTGCCTGGAACAGGGTGTCGTGGTCGATCTCGAACCGGATACGCTGCTTATCAACCACCGGGAAATCGGTCACGCCATAGAGGATTCCGCCGCGCCGATACGCGATCAGGAAGGTCGGTTGATCGGCGCCATCATGGTATTCCATGATGTCGCCGTTACCCGGCAATTGACGCGCGAGATGACCTGGCAGGCGAGCCATGATGTTCTCACCGGACTCATTAATCGCAGCGAACTGGAAAACAGACTCAAAAAATCACTCGACAGCGCACATCAGGATAATGAAGTCCATACCTTCCTGTATCTGGATCTCGATCAGTTCAAGGTAGTCAATGACACCAGCGGCCACATTGCCGGGGATGAGCTCCTGAAGCAACTCGCCTTCCTGCTCCAGAAGCAGGTCCGAGAAAGTGATACTCTGGCTCGGCTTGGGGGCGACGAATTCGGTGTTCTATTGAATCGTTGCAATACCGACAGAGCGCTGAAAATCGCCAATAAATTGCGAGATGCAGTTAATGATTTTCGCTTCGTATGGAAAGACAAAGCCTTCGATACCGGGGTTAGCATCGGCGTAATAGAAATCAATTCTAAAAGTCACGATATTGCCGGCATTCTCAGTTCTGCAGACATCGCCTGCTACGCCGCGAAAGATCTCGGGCGCAACCGGATTCATGTTTATCAGCCCGATGATGAGGAATTATCCCAACGCCATCATGAAATGCAATGGGTCACACATATCAAAAAGGCCCTGGAAGAAGACCGTTTTATCCTTTATGCTCAGTCGATTGTTCCTGTTTCTCCGGACAGTCCGTACAGAGAACACAAGGAAGTTCTTGTCAGAATGCTGGATCAGAATAATAATATTGTTCCCCCATTCACTTTCATCCCGGCTGCCGAACGCTACAACCTGATGCCGGCAATCGACAAATGGGTCATTGACAACGCTTTCTTCTATCTTCAGAAAAACCCGATTTCAATCACCATCAATATCTCCGGCAACAGCCTCGGTGATAACGATTTTTTAAGCCATGTCAAACACAAACTGCATGAATACCAGATCGAGCCCTCAAACATCTGTTTCGAGATCACCGAAACCTCGGCCATCACTCACCTGACCACGGCCGAGCGTTTTATCCGTGAACTCAAAAAGCTCGGTTGCCGATTCGCACTCGACGATTTTGGTAGCGGGTTGAGCTCATTCACTTATCTCAAAAACCTGTCTGTGGATTATCTGAAAATCGATGGCAGCTTCGTCAAGGATATTAACGATAACCCGATCGATTATGTGATGGTCAAAGCAATCAATGAGGTTGGCCACGCGATGGGTATCATGACGATCGCTGAATTTGTGGAAAACGAGGAAATTCTCAAAACCCTGCGTACTATCGGTGTCGATTTCGCACAGGGCTACGGTATCGACAGACCCTCCCCTCTCATCGGCTAATCCCGCTGCGTTTCCAGCCCGTCTTGTATATAATGGCCATCTGACGTTTTACCGGTTGAATTCAATGTCCGCCACACTAAAACTTGCCAAGGAACTCATTGCCTGCCCGTCCGTCACACCCAGGGACGCTGATTGCCAGTCCCTGCTGGGAGAAAGGCTTGCAGCGCTGGGGTTTTCACTTGAATCAATGCGTTTCGAGGACGTGGACAATCTCTGGGCGCGACGCGGGGATCAGGGCCCCTTGTTCGTCTTCGCCGGCCATACCGATGTGGTACCGACCGGCCCCGAATCGAACTGGCAATTCCCGCCCTTCACACCCACCGAGCATGAGGGCCAACTCTATGGCCGGGGCGCGGCGGATATGAAAAGCTCCATCGCGGCAATGGTGACTGCCTGCGAACGCTTCGTGCAAAACCATCCCGAACATGGCGGCTCTATTGGCTTTTTGATCACCAGTGACGAGGAAGGTCCCTCGATCAACGGCACCGTCAAGGTCGTCGAGACGCTGGAACGACGCAATGAAAAAATCGACTGGTGTCTGGTCGGTGAGCCTTCCAGCACCGACAAGGTGGGCGATGTGATCAAAAATGGACGCCGGGGTTCGCTCGGCGCGATTCTCACCGTGCGCGGCAAACAGGGGCATGTTGCCTATCCGCACCTGGCGAAAAACCCGATCCATTTTTTTGCCCCGGCCCTGCAGGAGCTGGTAAACAGCGAATGGGATCAGGGTAACGATCACTTCCCGCCCACGACGTTCCAGATCAGCAA
>NZ_JAVLAZ010000001.1:34115-41952 GCF_031581315.1 Thiohalophilus sp. | reverse complement strand
GTGTTGATGACGTCGTTTTCGAGTTCGGTAGCGACGTTCCTGGCGGGGCTGTTGGCGGCGACGGCGGAGGGGCGGATGAACAGCATGGTGGTCATGCCGTCCTTGTAGATAAAGGTCAGGTGCAATGGCGAGAGCGCCAGCAGTTCGGGATCGGCATTGCTCATCTGATTCACATACCAGGCATTGCTGAAAATCAGGCTGCGGATTTCCTCGATCTTGTTTTTATTGTAATCATCGCCCCAGCGCTGGGCGAAGTGTTCCAGGTTCTTCCCCAGGTTGGGTTCAAACAGGACGAAATAGCCGCCGTTTTCCATGGCGGTAAAGACCTTGCTGTAGACTTCCGGTAACGGCTTTTTGACTTTTTTGACGTAGACGCGGGAATCGCTCTGGGCCTTGTCTTCCGCTGCCAGGGCATTGACCGGGGCGCCGCTTAGAAACAGGCATAGCGCCAGTAACGGGAAAATGATCCGGGTGGACAAGGTGGTCATTACGGCGTCCCTCTTCGATTTAACAGGCATCCTGTGGAAGAAGCAGCAAGCCTACCAAGGCCGCGGCATCGGCTCAAGTCAGCCGGTCACCTTGTTGCGCAAATAGACCGGTTCGGCTGCCTCCACCGTCACGGCCTGATCGGCACTGGCCGCGGCCAGTTCGGCGAGATATTCGGCACGGGGATAACGTAAAAGTTCATCCTCAATGAGTCCGGAATAGCCGGCCTGGTGCAAGTCGTTCGTGTAGGCACTCACACCACTGCCGATGAGCTGGCACTTTTCGCAGGCGGGCAACGCCGCCAGTGGCGCCACGCCCTCCTCGTCCTGCAATTGCATCAGCTCGCCCTGCAACCGGTACACGCCCCAGTAGAGCTCATTCATGCGCGCGTCGATCAGGCTCAGCACCTCCCGGGCATCATGCACCCGGTACGCGGACTGGGCCAGGGCCGCCAGGCTGGAGATGCCCAGCACCGGCAAGCGGGCCGCAAAGGCCAGTCCCTGCAACACACTCATGGTCACCCGGATGCCGGTAAAGGAGCCAGGCCCGTGATCGAAAGCGATGAGATCCAGATCCGTCAGTTTCAGATCCGCCTCCTGCAACAGTTCATCCACCATGGGCAGGATCAGGCGGGTATGTTCGCGCGGCGCCACCGCATAGCGCTGGTGTGTCTCGCCGTCGATCCACAGTGCCGCCGAACAGGCCTCGGTCACCGCATCCAGGGCCAGAATCTTCATGCCGGCGCCGCCTGTTTCTGTCGCTGTTTGAAAAAGTCGCGCACCTCGCGCAGGGAACGGGTTTGCGGCATGGGTGGCAGGGATTGTAAAAAGACCCGGCCATACGGCTTGTTGTGCAGGCGGGGATCGCAGATCATCAGCAGACCGTAATCATTCACATCGCGAATCAATCGCCCCGCCCCCTGTTTCAGGGTGATCACCGCCGCCGGTAACTGAAAGTTCATAAATGCATTGATGCCCTGTTTTTGCAAGGCCTCGATCCGCGCCTGCAGGACCGGATCGCCCGGTGAGGCAAACGGCAGCTTGTCGATAATCACACAGGAGAGTGCCTCGCCGCGCACATCCACCCCTTCCCAGAAGCTACTGGTGCCGAGCAACACCCCGTTGCCGGCGCGACGAAACTGCTCCAGCAGGACATCACGCGGCGCCTCGCCCTGGACAAACAACGGCCACGGCAACCGGTCGCGCAGCAGATCCGCGGCTTCCTGCAGGGCACGGTGGCTGGTAAACAGCATAAACGCCCGTCCGTCGGTCACCGACAACACCTCGCGAGCCTGCTCGACCACACTGGCCGTGTAGTCCGGGGCGTTCGGGGCCGGCATCGCCTGGGGCAGATACAACAGCGTCTGACGAGCGAAGTCGAACGGGCTGTCCCAGCGCGCGGTATCGGCCTCTTCCAGTCCCAGCCGCTGCTGATAATGATCGAACCGGTCGGCCACCGCCAGAGTCGCCGAGGTAAAGATCCAGCTGGCCGACGACGCGGCCAGTTGTTCACGAAAATTGCCGGCAATATCCAGCGGGGTCAGATGCAGGGTAAAACTGCGCTGATGGACTTCGTACCAGTGAATATCATCACTGTCATGCACGGCCGTGAGCAGCCCGAAACGGTCGGTCAATTCCCGCGCCCGTTGATAACATTTATCCAGCGCCTTGCTGCGCGGCGCGCAGGGTTCCAGTGCGTTTTGCAGATCACTGAGCCGCCGGTTGATCTGAGCGGTAACTTCCCGCATATCGGCGCGGTTAGCCAGTTCCTTCCAGTTACCGCGCTGCCCCGGTTGCTTGAACAGCAGGCGCATGTCACGCACGGCCTTCTCCAGTTGATCGGCCAGGCGGGTCACTTCCCGATCTTCGTTAATCTCGTTGATATATTCATCGCGGCTGTCGCGCGCCAGCTCCAGCAGCTGGTTGGCACTCAGGGCGGTGCCGAAAAAGCCCGAGGCCACTTCCGGCAGTTGATGGGCCTCATCGATAATAAACGCCTCGGCCGTGGGCAACAGTTCGCCAAAACCGGTCTCACGCAACGCCATGTCGGCAAACAGTAAATGATGATTGATCACCACCACATCGGCCCCCTGCGCCTCGCGCCGCGCCTCCACCAGGTGACAGCGATCGTAGTAGTCGCACTCCTGCCCCAGACAGTTGTCGGCGGTGGACGTCACCTTGGCCCAGATTATGTCCTGCTCGTCCACCTCGGGCAGTTCGGCGATGTCGCCACGGCGGGTCCGTCCGGACCAGTCGCGTATGCGCTGCAGTTTTTTCATCTCGGCCGGGTTCTGGGTGGCCGTCTCCTCGGCCAGTTGCAGGCGATGCAGACACAGGTAATTGCTGCGGCCTTTTAACAATGCCACGCTGACCGGCACCTGCAGGGCCTGGCGCACCACCGGCAGATCGCGATGAAACAGCTGATCCTGCAGATTGCGCGTGCCGGTGGAGACCACCACCTTGCGACCCGACAATAACGCCGGCACCAGATAGGCGAAGGTCTTGCCGGTGCCGGTGCCCGCCTCGACGATCAGGTGATGGCCGTCCTCCAACGCCTCAGCAACCGCCCCGGCCATGGCCTGCTGCTCGGCACGCGGGGCAAAGCCGTCCACCTCGCGGGCGAACGGGCCATACTGACCGAGAATCTCGTCGGGGCTATCCACAGGGATATCGTTACTCAGGGTTGTTGATGGGATCCCGGGACGGTTCTTCGAGACGCCCCTCCTCCCGGGTCCAGACCAGTCGGGCGATATTGCGAAAGCGGGCGACCGACATGGCGCCCCGTTTGTTGCGCGGGCTGTCGTGCAGCGCGTCGAGCACCTCGTCCCGCCGGGCCTGATAGATTTCGAAACTGTCGAAGTCTTCATCCATCAGCACCAGCACCACGGCATCCCAATCCTGTTCCAGCTTGAGCTGGCCGATGCGCTGCCCCGATTTGCTTTCATCGAAGATCGCCCGGCCCTTGATCTGGATACGCTGTTCGTTCCCGTCACGGCTCACGGCATCGTACCCGGCCGCGTCCTGCTCGCAGGGCTCCAGATCCAGATGCACACAGGCATCGTGCCGGGCGATTTCGCTGCTGATGGGGAGCGACTTGCCGGTAGCACGGCGGTACTCGGCGGCCAGTCGGCGCGCTTCACTGATCAGTTTATCAACGGCAAAAACAGACACACCGGCCACCCGCTCACAGAAAATGCCGCCATTGTAACGCACTCTGCTGCACTTGGGGCGTGCGCTGCACTAACCACCCCCGCGCCTCATTACTGAAAGTCTGAATCAGCGTTCCGGATATCCGTATCGATTTAAGTCAAACGATTCAGGTATCCGGAACATCTCTTCAGTCATCACTCGATAATGCCCTGGCGCGTTGCTCGGCATCGCGGGCGCCGGACTCGTCCCCCGACTGATGACGGGCATGGGCAATGATGCGCCAGTTATCCGCCTGCAGCCGGCGATTATCGCGCCGGTCCAGGCTGTTGGATTTGGCAGCCAGCCCGGCCGCTTCCTCCAGACGCCCCTGATGTAAACGGAGTTTGGCCATGTAGTACCACAACACGGCATTGCGCGGCTCAATACGCAGTGCCCGCTCCAGGCGCGCCTCGGCGACCGCCAGTTCGCCCTGGCGCGCGGCCTGGTTGGCCTGCTCGAGCAGCGCCAGGACCGGCCGGCTGGTGCCGGTGGCGGGTCGCACCTGGGTAGCCGGCTGTTCCCCGACCTCCAGCCCCGATCCCGAATCCGGGGCGCTGGCACAGGCCCCGAGCAGTACGATCAGCAGAAATAACGAAAACGGTCGGATCATGTTCATTGAAACAGCCCCTTGAACCAGTTAAACGGATTGTTCGATTGGCGGCGCTCGCCCCCGCCGGCACAGTCACTTTTTTGCTGTGGCGCGGTGCCCTTGATAAAGGCCAGATAGGCCGCCCCGGGACACCCCGGCTCGCTGATCCGGCCGGAGCGGGGATCGATCCAGTGATACTCGAGCTCTTTGTGCGGCAGCGGTTCCAGTGGCTGCCCCGGCAGCTCGGCAAAAATCTCACCCCAGACGCGCAACGCCCCGCTGGCCCCGGTCAGGCCGGTTGGCTGGTTGTCATCCCGCCCCAGCCAGACCACCCCCAGATGACTGGCATTGAAGCCGGCGAACCAGCTGTCGCGCAAATCGTCGGTGGTACCGGTCTTGCCGGCCACACGCGAACCTTCCGGCAAGTGATTCCGCAGTGCCCGGGCGGTTCCCTGGCGTGGCACCTCCTGCAGGGCGCTGTTAAGCACCTGTACCGTTTTGCCGTCCAGGGTCTGTTCCACCTGGACCGGATAGCGACGCAGCGGTTCACCGTCGGCGGTGAGTACCTCGCGAATGACCCGCAGGGGGCTGCGAAAACCGCCGGCGGCCAGAGTCTGATACATCCCGGCCACCTCATAGGGCGTGAAATTAACTGCACCGAGTAACATGGACGGGTACGCCGGGATGTCGCGCGTCGCCCCGAGCCGGCGCAGGGTCTCGGCAATCGGCTCAAACCCCAGGGTCATGCCCAGCCGGACAGTCGCCTGGTTATACGAATTGATTAACGCCGTGAAAAGCGGCACCTGACCGTGCGATTCACCGCTATAGTTACGCGGTGACCAGCGCGTCCCGTTGTCCGCCTGCAGGGTAATGGGTGAATCGTCGATCAGCGTGGCCAGGGTATAGTTCTGCGGCTGCGCCAGCGCGGTCAGATACACTGCCGGTTTGATCAACGACCCAATTGGACGAGAGGCATCCAGTGCCCGGTTGAAGCCGGCGTAACGGGCGTTGCGATCCCCGACCAGAGCCAGGATTTCGCCCCCGCCGGCACGGGTGATCACCACGGCGCCCTGGAGTGTGCCGGACAGATTGCGTTGCCGATCCAGCCGGGCAATCTGCCGGCTCAGACTCTGTTCCGCTTGCTGCTGGATGGCCGGATCCAGGGTGGTAAAGATTTGCAGCCCTTCGGAAGTGAGATCCTGCTGACGATACTGCTCGCGCAATTGCCGACGCACCAGATCCATGAAGGCGGGATGATCGGAGATCGCCCCCGGTTTGCCGGCGACCACGCCTAACGGGGCATCACGCGCCTGTTGCGCCCTGGCCGGATCGAGCCCCCCGTCCTGTTCCAGAATATCGATAATGCGGTTGCGACGCGCCAGCAAACGCTGCGCATGGCGCTCGGGATGGTAATAGGACGGTCCTCGCGCCAGCGCCACGAGGGTGGCGATCTCGTTCGCTTCCAGCGCCGCCAGCGGTTTGTCGAAATAAAACCGGGCCGCCAGGCCAAAACCGTGAATCGCGCGCTCTCCATCCTGGCCCAGATAGATTTCGTTGATATAGGCTTCGAGGATCTCGGTCTTGGGATAATGCCAGTCCAGCAGCAACGCCATAACCGCCTCGTTGGCCTTGCGCCACAGCGTGCGTTCGTTGGTCAAAAAGAAGTTTTTGACCAGTTGCTGGGTCAATGTGCTGCCACCCTGGACAGTGCGTCCGGCTCGCAGATTGGCCAGCAAGGCGCGGGCGATCGCCCGGGGATCGAGTCCCCAGTGTTCATAAAACTGGCGATCCTCCACCGCGACCAGCGCCTGCTGCAGCAAGGGGGGCACGTCGAGCAGACGCACCAATACCCGCTCCTCGCGATGATGCGGATAGATGCCGCCAATGGTCGGTGGCTCAAGACGCAACAAATTCAACTCACCACCGTATTGATCCTGCAGGCGCGTGATCGTCCCGTTATCGAACCGCACCGTCACCTGACGCGAGGGTTCCCGCCCGTCCCAGAACTGAAATGCCCGGGTGGTAAAACGGAGTCGATCGCCGTGGCGGGTGTAATTGCCCACCGCCCGGCTGGCGGCATTGTCACGATAACCGAGTAATGTCAGTTCACGCTCCAGTTGCGCCGGTGTCAGGCTCTGGCCCGGATAAATTTCCAGTGCCCGGGCATACACCCTGGCCGGTAGCGCCCAGCGTTTGCCTTCGAAGTGCGTGCGAATGGTGAAATCGAGATAGGCCACATAGCCGACCAGAACGATCAGCAGGCCGGCAAACAGATAGCGCCAGCGAAAACGCCCCGGCGATTTACGCGCGGGGCTCTTGCGCGAGCGTTTGGGCCGGGATGAACGTTTACGGCGTGGGGCGACAGATTTACGACGTGGCATAAGCGACTAACAGACCCGAACAGGCTCCTTCGATCCGGCAGCGAAAACATCCCGGATAACCAAAGACATCAGTATAAAGCATATCAAGCCGCGGGGGCTGTCATGGGAGTGGCCGGATGCCACGCAAATTGCGATCCCACTCAGACGACCAGATCCAGCGAAGCGCGGCTGGCTGACGTCTCCCGGGTAGTGGAGGCAGACGGGTCGAGGCGTTTTGCCTGTTCAGGTGCATAGGTGCGAGCAATTTTTTCGCGCATCAGGTTGCTGCGTGCCTGCTCGCTATCACTGATCGGGCCATGGGCAGGCCCCAGCCGGACCAGACGGCCGTCCAGCCGGCGTTCGGGACGCCACAGTTCCTGATTCTGTGAGGCGCGCGCCGTGTCGGAGGCGCGCTGACGGGCCTCGGCCTGTTGCAGCTGCTCCTGCATATCCCGCCCCTGATCGCGACGCTGCTGATCGGAGCCGCGCGCCGGATTCACCTGGCGCGGGAACAGATTGTGCTGGAGGCTGTTGATATCCATACGTTTTCTATTTTAGCGCAAAAACTGCTCAAAAGAGCACCGTGTCGGCCGCTAATTTAAATTCGGATACACAAAACTGACGCTCGTCACAGTTTTCAGAGTACGTTAAAAATCTGTTTGAAGTCCCTGATTATGCTCAAAATAATTGACCGCAACAGCCGGATAGGCTAAAAACAGGGTCTGGAGAGAGATGATGCGATTCCGATACCCACAATCCGCTCCGCTGGCAGGACCGCGCACCCTGCTGCTGGCAACCCTGGCGCTGCTGATGCTGTCTGGCTGCGGTATGACGCTGCATCGCAGCGCCGACAGCGGCGGTGATCGGGAAAAAGTGGTGGAAATTGCGCGCGACCTGCTCGGAACGCCCTATCGCTATGGTGGCGAGTCTCCCCGCCACGGTTTTGATTGCAGTGGCCTGGTGCAATACGCCTATCAGCAGGCCGGCCTCGAAATTGCCCGGACTACCGGTCAGCAATACCGGCAGGTCCAGGCCATCCCCAGCCGGTTCCTGCGGCCCGGCGATCTGGTCTTCTTCAGCACCAAATACAACCGCTTCGTCTCCCACGTCGGGATCTACCTGGGAAACAACCGCTTTATCCACGCCCCTTCCAGCGGTAAAACCGTCAGCGTCGCCAACCTGCGCGATCCCTACTGGCGCCGCCACTTCGCCTC